>JBMUAP010000006.1:0-19759 GCA_049454155.1 Blastocatellia bacterium | reverse complement strand
TCGTCGCTCGCTTCGACCTCGACAACAACCCGGGGGGCGCGGGGCTGACCCCGGGAGCGCTCCGCGAGGTCGACCTTGCCATCGAATTCTCGACGCCCGAAACGGTGCTCGACAATCTTCGCCGGCTGATTCCTGGTGGTATTCCCGTGGTCACCGGCACGACCGGTTGGTACGACCACCTCCCAGAGGTTCGCCAACTGGTTACGACGCACGGTGGTGCCCTCGTCTACAGCCCCAACTTTTCGATCGGTGTCAACCTCTTCTTCGAGGTGGTACGCCAAGCGGCCCAGCTCGTCGCCACGTACGACCACTTCGACCCATTCCTGATCGAGCGCCATCACCGCCAGAAGCTCGACGCTCCCTCGGGGACGGCGCTGCGGCTGCTCGAGGATCTGCGGGAGGCCTTTGCCGAAAGGATGCCAGAGGCCGTCAGTGTGCGTGCCGGCTACCTGCCCGGAACCCACGAGGTCGGCTTCGACTCGCCAACCGAGACGATCACCCTCACCCATACCGCCCGCAACCGGGAAGGATTCGCCGAAGGCGCGGTCCTGGCGGGCGAGAAATTGCTCGGCCGTCAAGGTTTCTTCGCCCTTGCCGAGCTGCTCTTTCCTGTTGCTCCGATCCCCCCCACCAAGGAGGTAGCATGACGATCGAGATGGACCGATTGAGAGGCTGTGGCACCGCGCTGGTGACCCCGTTTTTGGCAGACGAGAGCCTTGACCTGGAGGCGTTGACCCGCTTGATCGAGCATCAGCTCGACGGAGGCGTCGACTTTCTGGTTGCCTGTGGGACGACAGGCGAGAGTGTCACCCTCACCGATGCGGAGCAGGCCGAGGTCATCTCGACCACTCTTCAGGTCGCCGCCGGTCGTGTCCCGGTCGTTGCTGGCGCGGGTGGCTACAATACCCGCGAGGTGATCCGGAAGATCGAGCGCTACGCAACCCTCGGTGCCGACGCCATTCTCTCGGTCACTCCTTACTATAACAAGCCGACGCAGGAGGGGCTCTTCCAGCACTTTCGTGCCCTGGCCTTAGCGAGCCCCCTGCCGATCATCCTCTACAATGTGCCGGGGCGAACGGGGTGTAATCTAGCCCCGGCGACCGTGGCCCGGCTGGCTGAGTTCGATCAGATTGTCGCCATCAAAGAGGCCTCTGGCAACATCGCCCAGATTGCCGAGTTGGCCTCGATTCTCGACCCCACCTTCCGGATCTTCTCCGGGGACGACGCTCTCATTCTGCCCATTGCCGCACTGGGGGGCGTCGGCGTCATCTCGGTCGCCTCGAATCTGCTGCCCCGGGAGGTCTCCGCCTTGACCCGCTTCAGCGTCGAGGGGCATCTCGCCGAGGCCCGCCAGCTCCACCGGCGCCTCCTGCCGATCTTTCAAGCGATGTTCATTGAGAGCAATCCCATCCCGATCAAGGCGGCCCTGGCCCTGGTGGGGCTCGTGCGCGAGTCCTACCGCCTGCCCCTGGTCCCCCTTCAGGAATCGCATCGTGCGCAACTCCTTGCCGTCCTTCATCGTGCCGGGCTGCTGGCGCCATTCTCTTCCGTCGCCGCCTGACTCTTGGGGGGCACTCACTCGGTGGTCAGGACGATCGCGTGCGGGGGAAGTGAGACGTAGAGAGAGCTTCCGACGCGGGGAGGGGAAGAGGGGGATCGGAGGAGCGCCTCGATCGAGCCTCCATTGGGTAGCTCGACGATGACGCGGTGGGAGCGGCCAGCGGGGAGCACCCGGCGGACTTGGCACGGAAAGAGATTCGGCAGCCGATCAAGTCCCGGCTCGTCGTGCAAGAGCACCTCTTCGGCCGGCAGATAGCCCGAGAGGGCCATCCCCTCGCGTCCTCTCCGGAGCGCCGTCGGGGGGAGCTCGATCGGTAACCCCTTCCAGTCGAGCATTCCGTCGATCAGCTCTCCGTCGAGGAGATTGGGGACCCCGAGGATCTCGAGGACGAATCGGTTGCGAGGCGCTGAAAAGATTGTCCCGGCTGGTGCCACCTGGACGATCCGCCCATGGTCGAGCAGGGCCAGCCGGTCGCCGGCAACGAGGGCGTCCTCCAGGTTGTGGGTGACATAGACGATGATGAGCCCTGTCTCTTCCTGGAGGGCCCGCAAGTCTTGGTGGAGTGCATCGCGGACGGGGCGATCGAGCGCTGAGAACGGTTCGTCAAGAAGGAGCACACGCGCGTTGGCGGCAATTGCCCGCGCGATGGCGACACGCTGCTGCTGCCCGCCGGAGAGCTGGTGCGGGTAGCGATCGGCGTGGCCTTCCAGCCGGACGCGTCCGAGCAGCTCCAGGGCCCGTACCCTTGACGCCGGGCGCATCGGAAATTCGACATTCTCACGGGCCGTCAGGTGCGGGAAGAGCGCGTATTGCTGGAAGACCATCCCAATCTGTCGGCGCCGCGCTGGCAGCTCAATGGGGGCCTCCCCCCCCTTGCGCCGGAAGAGCGGGCGGCCATCGAGGGTGATCTCTCCCTCATCGGGCCGCGTCAACCCCGCGATGGTATAGAGCGTCTGGGTCTTGCCGGCACCAGATGGACCAAAGAGGACGAGGATCTCCCGCCCGATCGTCAACTCGACATCCAGCTGAAATGATCCGACCTGCTTCGTGAAGTTGAGGACGAGTCGAGGATCAGCCATGCGGTTTCCGGAGTTCAAGGCGACGAACGAACCACAAGCCGAGCAAGGCCATCGCCGTCAGCAGGACCACCATCCCGTTTGCCTCCGCCAAACGGCGCCCCTGGACCGCATCATAGATCGCGAGGGGCAGGGTCTGGGTCCGCCCTGGAATGTTGCCAGCGACCATGAGGGTCGCCCCGAACTCACCGAGGGCACGCGCACTTCCCAGAATGACCCCTGCGAAGATGCCGCGACGAGCCAGGGGGAGGCTGATCCGGCGGAAGACCTCCCATTCAGTCGAGCCGAGGGTGCGCGCCGCGTTCTCCAAGACGGGATCGATCGAACCGAGAGCGGCCCGCGACGCCTGGACCATCAACGGAATCCCGACGATCGTCGAGGCGATCGTCGCCCCTTGCCACGTGAAGAGGATCTGCCACCCGAGCCACTCGATCAGTGGATTGGTTCTCCCCAACGCCAGTACCAGATAGTACCCGGTGACACTGGGGGGAAGGACGAGTGGCAGGTGGATCAGCGTCTCGACCAGCGTCTTCCCGCGAAATTCGACCCGCGCCAGCAGGTAGGCCAAGCCCAGCCCGAGCGGTGCCAGCGCCAGGGTGGCCACCAGCGTCACCTGCAACGAGAGCGTCACTGCCGACCAGTTCATTCTTCCTTTCTTTCTTTGGGAGGCACGAATCCGTAGCGACGCATGATCTCTTGTCCCGTGGGGCCCAGGACGAAGTCGGCGAAGTGGGTCGCCGCCTCGCGCTGCTGGCTGGCACTGACGATGCCAAGTGCCTGATCGAGCGGTCGATGCAGTTCCGCCGGGAGGACCGTCCAGCGTCCCACCCCCGGCCGACAGAGCGAGCGCGCGACAATGGCCACCTCGACATCGCCCGTCTCGGCATAGCGCAAGGCTTGGCGGACGTTCTCAGCTGGGACGAGCTTCGGTTCAAGTTCCTGCCAGCGCCCAGCTCTCTCGATCGCTTCTCGCGCCGCCATGCCATAGGGAGCGTGCTCCGGATTGGCGATGGCGATCCGGCGAACCTCGGGGCGGACCAAGTCTTCGATGCTGTTGAGTGGGATCCGGCTCCCCTCCTGGGCCCAGAGGACAATTTGCCCTTGCCCGTAGAGTCGACGGCTCCCAGTGAGGATGCGCCCCTTGCGCTCCAGATCTTCCACGAACGCGACATTGGCAGCGGCGAAGAGGTCGACCGGGGCTCCGGCCTCGATCTGTTGGGCGAGTTGCCCTGTCGACCCGAAGTTGAAGCGAACCGGAATCCCGGTTGTGTCCGTGAACCGCTCTCCGATCTCTCCGAACGCCTCTGTCAGATCGGCCGCCGCCGAAACCGTCAGCCCCTCCACCTCCCCCTTGCAACCGCTGAGGAAGGCCAGCGACGCGAGCAGCAGCCCACCGGTGAAATCACAGATCCAGCGACAGCCGGGCCTATCTCGCGTTCTCACAGGCAAGCCTCGAAGAGGCCGGCCATGCCCTGCCCGCCCCCAATACACATCGTCACCACACCGTAGCGCGCTTGGCGCCGTTGCATCTCCAAGCCGAGGGTACCGACGAGCCGTGACCCAGTCATGCCGAACGGGTGGCCAATCGAGATCGAGCCCCCATTGACGTTGAGCCGCTCCGGATCGATTCCCAACCGATCACGACAGTAGACCACCTGGACGGCAAAGGCCTCGTTCAGCTCCCAGAGGTCGATCTGATCGACGGTCAGTCCGTGGCGTTGGAGCAGCTTTGGTATCGCGTAGACCGGTCCGATCCCCATCTCATCAGGTTGACACCCCGCGACTGCCAGTCCGCGAAAGACCATCAAGGGGCGCAGGCAGAGCGCTTCCGCCCGCTGGCGCGACATCAGCAAGTTGACCGAGGCTCCGTCGGAGAGCTGGGACGAGTTGCCCGCCGTGACGCTGCCCATCCCACTTGTCTGATCGAAGTGGGGTTTCAATCCAAGCAGCCCGTCGAGCGTCGTCTCGGGACGGTTGCACTCGTCCCGATCGAGCACCGCTGGCTCCTCGCCAATCACCTCGCCCGTCTTCCGGTCGAGAACCGCCCGCGTCACCTCCATCGGGACGATCTCCTCGGCGTGATACCCGGCGGCCTGGGCCCGCGCCGTCCGCTGTTGACTGCTCAGGGCATACTCGTCCTGGGCTTGGCGGCTGATGCCGTAGCGCTTCGCGACCACTTCGGCCGTCTCGCCCATCACCATGTAGATTCCCGGATAGCGTTCCTGCACTGTCGGATGGACAGAACGGTCCGGGCTGAGCATGGTGATGCTCTCGACACCGCCACCGATCGCCACCTCGGCCCCTTCGTTGATGATCTGCCAAGCGGCCATGGCGACCGACTGCAGCCCCGAGGAACAGAACCGGTTGACGGTCACCCCGGCAACACTCACCGGCAATCCGGCCAGCAGGGAGGAAACCCTTGCCACGTTCATTCCTTGGACACCAGCCGGATAGCCACAACCGATCGCGACGTCCTCGATCTCGGCCGGGTCCAGTCCAGGGGCCCGCCGAATCACTTCCCGCAGACAATGGGCGATCTGGTCCTCCGGCCGTGTCCGGTTGAGCGATCCACGAAATGATTTTGCCAGTCCGGTTCTGGCAGTGGCGACGATGACGGCTTCACGCATGGCGAACAAGTTCCTTTCCTTGGAAATGTCGATCAGGAGCTCTGCTGATGAAAACGGCTGCGACGCCGCAAGGAAGCGACGATCTCTGGGTCGGCGGTAGCGGGGGATCCGCCGCTACCTGGTGGGTGCGGGTCATACTCGATGGTCAGTTGGACCTCTTGCGCCTGCCGCTCTCCCGTGAGGCGCGCCGCGAGCGCCAGCCCGAGGTCGATCCCCGCTGAGACGCCCGCCGCAGTGGCGATCCGCTCTTCAAGACGAAACACGACCCGCTCGGCAACAGGCGTCGCTCCCCAGCGTCCCAACTCCTCCATCGCCAGCCAGTGCGTGGTCGCCGGGACTCCCCGCAGCACCCCGGCCGCCGCGAGCACCAGTGATCCCGTGCAGACGGAGGCAGTCCAGCGGGAGGTAGCGTGGGCTTGCCTGATCCAGGCGTGCAGCCGCTCATCCACCATCAGCTCGCCCTGTCCGGGCCCGCCAGGAATGATGACCACCGTCGGCGCTGGAACCTCCTCCAATCGGAAGTCCGCGACCAGCCCGAGACTCCGCTGATCTGTCCGATAGACCCCTCTCTCGTGCCCGACAAAGCGGACCGCCGTCCGCCGGAGTCGACTGAGCACCTCGTACGGACCGATCGCATCGAGTGCAGTCATCCGCTCGAAGAGGAGAATGGCAATTTCAATGGGGTCCCTTGCGCTCATCGGCTCCCTTCTGCTTCCGCGAAGCTACGGCCCTGTCGAGCGACCAACTCCTCAAGCAACGGGGCAGGTCGCCAGCGCTCGCCTTCCCGGTCATGCCACTCCCGGATTGTCTCCAGAATGTTGGCCAGACCGACACTCTCGGCGTAGCGCATCGGTCCCCCACGCCATGCTGGATAGCCATATCCGTGCAGGTAGACGAGGTCGATGTCGCTGGCCCGTCGGGCAATCCCCTCGCCCAGCAGCCGGGCCCCTTCGTTGATCAGCGCATACTGCGTTCGAGCGAGAATCTCTTCGTCTGGAATTGCGCGCCGTTCGATTCCCTGTTCAGCGGAAACAGCCTGGATCAAGGCCTCGACCTCTGGATCAGGCAAGGCTCGCCGGGATTCGTCGTACCGGTACCACCCCGCCCCCGTCTTCTGTCCGAAGCGTCCGCGCTCACACAATCGGTCGGCGACAACTGGATAGCGCTCCCCGGGCTGACGCAGGTGCGCGTTTTCACGCCGGATACGCCATCCGACGTCGAGTCCGGCGAGGTCTCCCACCGCGAATGGCCCCATTGCCATCCCAAAAGCAGTCAGCACCCGGTCGATCTGCTCCGGCAGCGCTCCCTCTTCGAGCAGCAACTGCGCTTCCCGTCCGTACTGATGGAGCATCCGGTTGCCGACAAACCCATACCCGTTGCCGACCACCACCCCCAACTTGCCCAGTCGACGCCCGAGGGACAGCGAAGTTGCCAAGACTTCAGGTCTCGTCGCCGCTCCCCGCACCACTTCGAGGAGCCGCATGACGTGTGCGGGACTGAAGTAGTGATGTCCGATGACATCCGCCGGGCGTCGTGTCGCGCCCGCAATCTCGTCGATGCTCAACGTCGAGGTATTGCTCGCCAGGATCGTTCCTTCCCGGCAGACTTGGTCGAGTTCCCCGAAGATCTGCTTCTTCAGCGCCATTCCCTCGAAGACCGCTTCGGTGACAATCTCCACGTCCGCAAAGCCGTCGTACCCAGTTACCGGCTCGATGCGGGCCAAGCGGGCCACTCGTTCCTCCCCGCTGATCCGTCCTTTGCGCGTTGCTTCGTCATAAACGCGCCGGATACGAGCCATTCCAGCCTCCAAGGCCTCCTGCGAAGCATCCTGCAGCAGGACAGGGATTCCTGCGTTCGCATAGCAGAGGGCAATGCCGCTCCCCATGGTGCCCGCCCCAACGACCGCCGCACGCGCGATCGTGCGGCGCGGGGTACTCTCGTCGATCCCCACGACCTTCCCGACTAGCTGCTCACTTCGTTGCACGTGGACCAAGGCCCGCACCGCTACCGCCAGCCCCTCCTGCCGCATTCCCTGGAACAGGGCCCAGCGTGCCGATCCACCACCACCACTCTGGTAGAGAAAACGGTCGGCCGCACCCGACTCATTCAGCGCGGCAACAATCACCGCTCCCTGACCCTTGACGTCCAGCTTCGGCCCGCGTTGACCCGCCAGCGCGTCCAGATCCTCCTTCGGCACAAGCAGCAACAGCCCCTCCACACTCGGTTCACTGAGGAGATCACTGCCGTGCCGCAATCCCTCTTCCAACTTCCCTTTGAGGATTGCCACAGCTCCTTTCACTTCTGCTGCATCCGCTCCGGTTTCACTCACGTCCCCTCCTCTCCGCTTACACGCCGAGCCAACCGATCAAACCTTGCGTCAATCCCCGAGAGATGACCCACTGCAACGCGCCACACAACAGGATGATCACGACCGGATTGAGCCGCGCCCGCAACATCAGCAGAAACGCCAGTGTCGCCACGGCATAGCTGTCTGGCGTTCCGAGTCCCGACCGGGCCAAACTTACCCCTGCCGCCGCCAACATCCCCACCACCGCTGGCGCGACCCCGCCGAGAAACGCTTGCACCTGGAAGTTGGTGCGAAACCGGTCGAGCGAACTCCCGGCCACCACCGACATCACAAAGGAAGGCAGAAAGGCCGCCAACGTCGCCATGATCGCCCCGACCACTCCCGCCACCTTGAACCCGATGAAGGTCGCAGTGATCAGGACGGGTCCCGGAGTGATCTGCCCGAAGGCCATCCCGTCCGCGAAGGTTCGATGGTCCATCCAGCGATAGACCTCACAGACATCTGTCTCGATCTGGGGGATCATGACGAACCCACCTCCAAAGGTGATCGTTCCCACCCGCAGAAAAATGGTCACCAGCTGCCAGACCGTCACCATCTTGGTCAGTACCGGCCACGCCAACAGCGGTACGAACAACAGCAACCCCGACACGTCGAGACTGTGAAGCTTGCCCGTCACTCCTGACTTGCCGGCACGTGGTTCCAGCGAGTCCTTTTCAGCTGGGGGTGGATCCTCTGAAGGCAGTGAAGGGCCAGAGAGCGATGGGCCAGCCTTCTCCGACTCACTCTCCACCTCCTCTTTGATCATCTCTGCCGCGCGCTGTCGCGCCCGTTCTCCCGCAATTCGCGTCCGTGCCTTTGTCTGTCGTTCCTTGCGAATCTCTTGCCGGATTCGCTGCCGCCGCCGTGATTTGTAGGAGCGGATCACATATCCGGTGATGCCGGAGAGCAGCACGACTTCGAGAACGGTTGTCTGGGTGAAGATCAGCAGAAACGCCACGACAAACCCAAGCTCGAGGTGCCATTGTTGTTGGACCGCCGTCTTTCCCAAACGCACCGTCGTCGCTGCGATCAACCCGACCACTGCCGCATTGAACCCAAGAAAGATCCGCTTGGCGTCCGTCAGTTCGGCAAACTGCGTGTGCGCAATCGTCAGCCCGATCATGATCAGAAATGATGGGAGAATGAAACTTGCGACTGAGATGAGTGCTCCCCGAATTCCGGCGAGCTTGAGGCCGATGTAGGTGATCGCGTTGACGGCATTGGCTCCCGGAAGGCTCTGTGCCAGGGAGACGGCATCGAGAAACTCCTCGTCCGAGAGCCAACGCCGCTGGTGAACCGTCAATCGTCGGATCTGCCCGATGACTGCCACCCCACCGCCAAACCCTGTCGCTCCCACTTTCAGAAAGGTCCGGGCAAGGATCCGCCAGTCGACCCGGGGCGACTCCGGAACAAACTGGTCGGCCATCCACGACTGGAAGGCGGCCAGCCCGGTTCCGATCGTTCTTCTCAACTCCTCACTTCGATTTCTGACAGCCACGTCCTCAGTCTTACTTTCTTTGGTTTCTGGCGATTGACGGTTGAGGGGGGAGGGCACAATGGAGCACCATTGTACGGCTCAACCCCGGCATCAGGCTGCCCGGGGGGACCAAGTGGTCGAGGCGCTGCATCTCAGCAATTTGTGCGGTGGACGTCTCGCATTGGGTTGAACCAATCTCCGATGATAGTATCCGAATATGGAAACAGAACAGACCAATAGACATCAGATTGCTATTATCGGGGGGACCGGCGACCAGGGTAAAGGGCTTGCCTTGCGCTGGGCGGTGGCCGGGTATGAAATTTTCCTTGGCTCACGGGATTCAGAGCGGGGGCGGGCGTCGGCAGACTCGATGCGGTCATTGCTTCCTGCCGGGACGAAGGGAACGATCGATGGCGGGGGAAACGCCGAGGCTGCGGCCCGCGCCCGGTTGGTCGTCTTGGCCGTTCCCTTTGCTGCCCAGGTGCCGACCCTGCGCGAGATTCGGGACTCTCTGCAACCTGGCACGCTCCTTCTCGACGTGACGGTACCGCTCGAACCAGCGGTCGGGGGGCGTCCTACCCGGGTGCTGGGCGTCTGGGCGGGCTCGGCCGCGGAGCAGTCGGCCGAGCTGGTCCCCGAAGGGGTTGCCGTTGTCTCTGCGTTTCAGAACGTCTCGGCGAAGGTTCTGGCGGACTTGGCCCACTCAGTCGAATGCGACATTCTTGTTTGTGGGGACGCCAAAGCTCATCGGGAACAGATTCGTCCCCTGGTCGAGTCGATCCCGGGTTGCCGCTACCTCGATGGCGGAGTCCTCGCCAATTCCCGAATCGTCGAGGCCTGGACCGCGCTACTGATTGGTCTCAATATTCGCTACAAGACCCATACCGGGATCCGCATTACCGGGATCGAATGACCGGCTGGCCCCTGGCCAGTCGACCGGGAGGCCAGATGTCCCTCTCCCCTTTTATCGAACTGGGACGCGAGGAATGGAGTCAGCTCCGGAACAACACGCCGCTGACGCTGACCGAAGCGGACTTGGCATTGCTGAGCGGGATCAACGACTCGATCTCTCTTCGCGAGGCCGAGGAGATCTATCTTCCCCTCTCCCGACTGCTCAATCTCTATGTCGCAGCGACCCAGCAGCTCCACGCTGCGACTCAGATCTTTCTTGGACATACGGCCGCCAAGGTCCCTTATGTCATCGGGATCGCTGGCAGTGTCGCTGTTGGGAAGAGCACCACTTCCCGACTCCTCCAGGCGCTCCTCGCCCGCTGGTCAAATCATCCGAAGGTCGACTTGGTGACCACGGACGGATTTCTCTATCCCAATGCCGTTCTCAAGGAGCGCGGCTTGATGCAGCGCAAAGGCTTTCCAGAGAGTTACGATCGGCGGCGCCTCGTCAACTTTGTCACCGCCGTCAAGTCTGGAGAGCCACGGGTCGACGCTCCCCTCTATTCACACCTCTCGTACGATATCCTTCCCGACCAAGTGCAGGTCATTGAACAACCGGACATCATGATCGTCGAGGGGCTCAATGTGCTCCAGACGCGCAGCTCCAGCGGCGACCCTTCGCTCCCCGTCTTCGTGTCCGATCTTTTCGACTTCTCGATCTATGTCGATGCCGAGGAAGAGCACATCCGCGATTGGTATGTCGAGCGATTTCTGACGCTCCGGCGGACCTCGTTCCGGGATCCCGTCTCCTACTTTCATCGCTACGCCACGCTGCGGGACGAGGAGGCGCGCCGCCTCGCGCTCGACATCTGGGAGCGCATCAACGGGGTCAACCTCCGCGAGAACATCCTTCCAACCCGCCTGCGTGCCCGCCTGATTCTGGAGAAGGGCCGGGATCACGTCATCCAGCGCGTGCGCCTGCGCAAACTTTGACCGATTCACCCCCCCCAGCCTCGCTCACCGGAAAGGCCGGTAGAGCTTGGCGAGGCGGTGCGGGCTGACCCCCAACCAGTAGAGGACTTGCAGCAGCGACCAGAGGGCAAAGGTGCGAAAGAAGCGGCCGACGAACCGGCGCGAGGAGGTTGAAGCTTGGGCTGGCAGTCGCACGAATCGCCCTTGCCGTCGCAACCGGCGATAGAGGTCACAGTCCTCGAAGAGCGGGTACTCGCGATACCCGCCGACCGACTCGAAGACGGAACTCCGCACGAAGAAGGCGGAGTCTCCATAGCACATCCCCCCGAGTCGCAGGAGCGGGTAGAGGCGGGTCAGCCAGCGCGACTCCCACGTCTCCCCGGCGAAGACCAGGCTGAAGTTGCCTCCCAGAATTAGTGGACCCTTGAGGGTCGCTTCGATTTGCGCCAGTGCGTCCGGCGGCAGGTGTGTATCGGCGTGAAGAAAGACAAGGATCTCCCCGCTCGCCTGTGCCGCGCCGGTGTTCATCTGCGGTCCGCGTCCTCGCTTCGGCGACTCGATCACCTTCCAGCCCAAGGCCCTGGCCTTGGCGACGGTGCCATCTTTGCTCCCCCCATCGGCCAGCAGAATCTCAACCTCGCTCCGCTCGGCTCCAGGTTGAGGTGTAAGGATGGCCCGCAACGTCTGGGCGAGTGATCCGATCGCCCCCTCCTCCTCAAGCGTCGGGATGATGATCGACATGCGTCTCTTCTCGACGATCGGTATCTCCTGCATTCTTCCCATAGCAGGTTGATGAAACATTATTCCTCCCCCGGACGTCCAGAGCGATGATTCAGTGAATCAGTTTTCCGGTGGCAAGAGGTCGGCCATCGACCTCGCGCGGAGCGGGACTTCCCAGGGTCAGGAATGGGGTAAGGGGCCGCGTTCGAAGAGGACAATGGTGAGCAGCGGATTTGGTGGAAGGAGCAAGGGTGCGATTGAGGTACGGGTGTCTGGGTTGGCTGGCCTTGTTCTTATGTGGGTTGGGCGGAGGGCTGATGGCCCAGGCCCCCTCTGGAGCAGAGGATATTGGCGGGACCGTGCGTGACCAGGCAGGGCGCCCGATTGCCGAGGCCTCTCTCTGGTTGTTTCGACCCAATCGGGCGCTGCTTCGCCAAGTCCGGACCGACCGGGAAGGCCGCTTTCTCTTCAAGCAGATCCCCCGGGGGACCTACGAGGTGGAAGTTCTTCATCCGGGGTTTGAGCCGCAGAGGCTCCCACTGACCTTGCCATCCCAGTCCCCCGCGCAGAGAACCTGGGAGATCGTCCTGGCGGTCCGGCCTCTCGTCGAACTGGTGACGATCACGGCCGAAGCCGGGAGCGCTCGGGATAAGGATACGGTCACTCAGCAGGTCAATGTGATCGGCGAGGAGGCCCTCTCGGGTCGGGCTCGCAACGTGCTGGCCTCCGTCGCACAGGAGGAGGTCGGCATCTCCCTGCAGCGGACGAGCCCCACCATCGGCGCCGTTCTTGTCCGCGGCCTGACCGAAGTTGGAGTCTTCATCGACGGAGTCCGCTACACGACCAGCACCCAGCGGGGGGGAATCAACACCTTCTTCAACCTCAACGATCCGGGAGGGCTCCGTGCACTCGAAGTCTTGCGCGGACCCAACAGTGCCCAATATGGATCCGATTCCCTCGGCGGCACGGTTCAATTGATCAGCCGGCAGCCACGCTTCGGATTGACTCCTCCGGAACTGGAAGGAGAGTACAGCCTCGTCCATTCTACCGTCGACCGCTCTGTCGGAAACAATCTCGTCCTGGGGTATGGTGCCGAGTCGTTTGGCATCCTGACCCATTTCGCGGGGCGTCGCATCAACCCCTTTCGACCCGGCCGGGGACTCGACAGCCATTCCGCGATCAACCGGTTTCTCGGCCTTCCGTCGACCGTTCTCGGCTCTGACCGCCCCTCTGATACGGCGTTCACCCAATATGGCGGCTCCCTCAAGCTGAGCTTCCATCCCACGGCCCATCGACAGCTCGGGTTTCATTACCAGCGAGGCCAACAGGATGGGGGCAAACGGTACGATCAGCTCCTTGGCGGCGATGGGAACCTGCTTGCCGACCTGCGCAACCTGATGCTCGACTTTGGGTACCTCCGCTACCTGCAGCAAGAGGTTGGCCCCTTCGACAGTCTGACGCTCACCGCCTCCTACAATCGCCAACGCGAAGAGCGGGTCAACCAGGGCGGGAATGGCAACCCTCTGGCGGTGATCACCACCGACCGCGAGGTGACAACCAGTTGGGGAGGATCCTTCTCCCTCGACAAGCAGTCCTTTCTTCGCCAAACGATCCTGCTGGGCGGAGACTTCTACCGGGACAGCGTCGTTGCTCCCAGTTTCAACCTCGACCCGCAGACGCAGCGGGTAACCACCGTTCGCCCCCGGGTTCCCAACGGTGCTCGTCACTGGTTGGCGGGACTCTTCGTTCAGGATGCAGTCGAAATGCTCCCCAACCGGCTGCGTCTCAGTGGCGCGGTTCGCTTCAACCTCTCTTCGTATCGTGCTCGTGCCGCCGACAGTCCCGTCGTTGCCGGTCTGCCTCTCGTCCCGGATGATGCCCTGCGTGTGGCGGACTGGACAGGACGCTTCGGGGGCGTCTTGACCCTCAAGTCAGACCTCCGCCTTGCCTTGCAGTACAGTCGTGGGTTTCGGGCTCCCCACATCACCACATTGGGGGCAACAGGACTGGTGGGGGTTGGCTATCAGGTCGCCAATCGGGATGTGCTCGGCCTGGGGGCTCTCCTTGGCGACACCGCTGACCAGACGGCCCGCTCCACCGGGCTTCCGATTGCCCCGCTGGCGTCGGAGACGAGCCACAACTATGAGGTCAGTCTCCGCTGGCGCAATCGCTGGATCGAGACTGACCTCACCGGTTTCGTCATCGACTATCGCAACGCCATCGTTCGCCAGACCCTTCTACTTCCACAGGGAATGGTCGGGCAATTCCTCGGCAGCCAAGTCATCGACCGGCAGCTCCCCTCTGGCGCCGTTTTTGTCCCCCTCTCCTCGACCCCTGTCCTGGTCCAGGCCAACCGTGGAGAGACCCGCCTCCAAGGCCTCGAATACTCTCTCGAAGCGCGGTTGCTCCCCTCCCTGTCGATCGGCGGCCACTTCGCTTCGATCCTGGCGCGCGATCGCCTGACAGGCTCGATTCCTAACCTCGGGGGAGGAGGCCTGCCTCCGCGAACAGCTCTCGTCCGCCTTCATTATCAGCCCGTCGCCTCCCGTCTTCGCTTCGAACTCTCCATGCCTCTCGCAGGCCGGCAGACGCGACTCTCCAGCCTCGATTTGGCCGATCGGCGCACCGGCGCTTCGCGCTCACGCGTCTCGATCCGGAACTTCTTTCAGCGCGGGGCCTGCGTTCGTGGACTCGTCTCTCCCGGCAGCACTGGGCAGTGTGGTTCCCCCGGGGGCATTCTCCTCCCGACTGGGGAAACCTTGGGACAACTTCAAGATCGCCTCCTTGGCGATCGGGACTCTGCCCCCCTCTTCACGGCCATTCCGGGATATGCCCTTCTTCACTTTCGTCTCGTCTATCGCCTTTCGGATCCACATACCGTCTTTTTTGAACTCGAAAATCTGATGGATCGATCCTATCGCGCTCCTGGTTGGGGGACGGATGGGCCAGGTCGGACGTTCACTTTCAGGTACCAGTATCGCTTCTGAATAGGGCGGATAGGGCGGATAGGACGAATAGAACAGGGACTAACTGAAGTTCAACGCTGATCGGTCCTATTGGTCCTATCCCTCCTCTCCTCCTCTCATTCCCAACCCCTTGCCAGCATAATATCCCCGATCTTATATCGCACATACGCGATCGCCAGCCTGTTGCCAGCCCGACTGACGCTGATTCCAGGGACCCAGCGGGGCAGGAAACCAGGGATCTCCCCGAGCGAAGAGATCTGCCGACTTTCCAGATCGAACTGGAAGATCTTGGGGTACTCCTCGTGGTTCTCCGTGACAAAATGGAGCAGAGAGAGATCGAGGGACCAGAACCGGCCGACAGAGGATCGCACCAGCTCAGGAACCATCGTCTCTTTCCCCTCGGGGAGTTGTTTCTGCCAGAGGGCCCCCTCCCGCGTATAGTAGAGAAGCTTGCCGTCGGGCGATGGAACCGCATCCCGTCCCTGCCCGTTGGTGACGCGCTGGGCGGGACCTCCTTCCGAGGGCATCTTCCAGATTTCGTGTCCTCCCCCTCGCGCGGACGTAAAGTAGATGGCACTTCCATCCGAAGACCAAGCGGGCATCGCGTCTTCACTTGGATCGATCGTCAATTGCACCAGACCCGTCCCGTCCGCTTGAATTCGATAGATATCCGTCTGTCGCTCTGTGCTACGGTCGAAGACGATCGCGTTTCCATCCGGCGACCACCGGGGGCTTCCAACCCCGTACCCTGAAAAATGGGTCAACTGGACATTTTCAGTGCAGTCTGAATTGGAGAGCCAGAGTTCGTGAAATCCACTGCGGTTCGAGACAAAGACCAGCTTCTTTCCATCGGGAGAGAGCCGGGGCGAATCATCTCCACGGGAGGAGTTGATCACGCAGGCCGGAATCGAAGAGGGGGTCGACAAGGGACGGAGGTCGATGACCGTGTCGATCATGGCCTGCACGTACGCGAGCGTCTTTCCGTTCGGAGAGAGCGTAAAGTCCTCGATATCGATCGGCAATCCCTTGATCATCCGCAAGGCTCCTGTTTGCAGATCGAGTGACCAGATTCGTTGGTTGATCATCCGGTTGGAGACAAAGTAGATCTTTTGTCCGTTCGGCGACCAATCGAGGTTCGTCACCATCCCGCGATCCCGGGTCAGGGCCATCTCCTGCCCAGATCGCAGATCGACCAGATAGACATCGGCGCTGGTATGGCTCCAGGAGCGGAGAAACGCGATACGGCTCCCATCAGGAGAGAATTTCGGATTGAAGTCGTGGTATTGCAGTGAATTCTCACGGTTGGTAATCCGGGTCCGATTGGCGCCATATGTCGAGACTAGATAGAGCCCCATCGGTCCCCCAGGACGGTCCGTATCCGCTAAAACCAGCTTCTGCCCATCCGGGGACCAGTCGAGCCCGTCCGAGGCTTCCGTTACCACTCGCTCGGATCCCCCCAGTGCGGGAATGATCACCACTTCGGCTTTTGTGTCGCACTGCTTGGGTCTTCGCAGGAATGCCAGGAGCTTGCTGTCTGGCGACCAGGTGGCCTTGAAGTCGTCATTCGGATGCGAGGTGATCCGGAGAGGTTCTCCCTTGTTGACAAGCTTGACGTAGATGTCCCGATTATTGAAGGTCATCCCTTCCGAGCTGAAAGACAACAGATTACCGTCAGGGGAGAACGCCGGGTCCTGCTCGATTCCTGAAAGCGTGGTGAATGGTTCAATCGTGATAACCGATTCACGTTGATCGCTGTTATCCCGGAGCGCCAAGTACACGAAGCTCAGCGCGCCCAGTAAGACCGGGACCAAAAGCAGGGGGAGTCTGGTCTTGGATCTACTGGGTATCCAATTCCGCCACCCTTTCCCACCGGGATCGACGGGAGAAGAGATGGGGGGATCGGTTCTTACGACACGCTCAGAATCGTTCTCAGCCGTTCCCAGGAGGGGACTCGAAAGGGAGAGCTCCCCTGTGTAAACCTGAAACGGATCCTCCAGATCTTGCAGCACGTTACTGCTCAAGGCGCCTGAGGATGGGGGCTCAGGGGGGAGAATGTCGACCGGGTAGGCGAAATTGTAGCCGACTCGCGGCACGGTTTGAATGTAGGGCTGTTTGGTCGGTGACTCTCCCAAGAGAGCCCGCAGCTGATAGATATGCTGGGAGAGGTTGCTCTCCTCCACCAATTGGCCGGGCCAGAGGTGCTCAATCAGCTCATCCTTGGAGATCACTGTCCCCTGTCGTTCGAGGAGGAGGAGGAGGAGCTCGTATGTCTTTCGTCGCATCTGAACCGGTAACCCGTCTCGAATCAATCGATTACGGCTCGGTTCGAGCTTGAATGGTCCAAATTGGTAGGCAGGCAGGCTCAAATGAATACCAAGTCCAGTTTTAATAATGAATGATTTCGATTAATCGGCACGCCCAGAACAAAGGTATCAGATCCTGACCGGATCTTGGACTCTCGCTTGACGGCCGGTGATAGCTAATCCCTTTGTAAATCCCAGCTCTTTTTGTAGCTGATCATTGTCTTGTTGTCCAACGTGTTATGACAAGTTATGGCGATCCCGCAGCGAGTCGCGCATTCCTGAGTGTTTTTTAATTGAAAGATTGGGGTTCGTCGACACCTGACTCACATGTGACTGGCCCATTCAGTGGCCTTGGATGGCTGCTAAAAGAGAATATTTATCTTTTTTACCGAATTCTGACTGTATCACCTCCATTCTGATCGTCAAAACGCCGAGAATGGGGTTGTGAAATTTTCTGATGGCGGATTTGCCTTTGATTTCAAGAAGAAGTTCGCGGGTAAGATGTGAATTCATAAAAATTAAGATTAGTTGAAGAGGACTTTTCAGGAAATTGATTGTAATAATGCACCTTCGCAGATGGTCTTAGACTTCCAACTATGACGACTTGCGCCGTCTCAAGACACTGACTTCCTCGATCCAAGACACTTGGTGAAGTGATTGCCAAGACGCTGTTCGCCAGGGGGGGGCACACTGAGGACAGGTGGATCTCAGCGATCCACGAGGCAAGAGAATAGGAAGAAGGAAAGACAGGAAGCGAAACTTGTGTGTGTCCAAAGCGGACGATTGGAGAGCTGGTCTTCGGACTGGCTCTTTTTTTATTCTGGTGGGGGATCTCTGCAGAGGCCGTCAGACAAAAAGGGGAGAATGGCGAGACAAATCTTTGCGTCCCTGAAGAAACCAGCATATCCTGTCGCCTGTGTATCCATTTCTAATATTATTGATTGGCGTGGTGTTAGTTGTGGGGGGGATCCTCTGGGCCCGCTTGCACGCCTTTCCTGCGTTGTTGTTGGCAGCTTCGGTGATTGCGTGGGCAACCCCGACAGAATGGATTGTCGAGGCGGGGTTGGCGAGGGGAATGTCGGAGGCCGCGGCGAACCAGCTGGCGCGGAGCTTCTTTCTGGACAGGGTGACGGAGGGGTTTGGGCGGACCGTCGGGCAGATCGGGGTAATGATCGCGATGGCCTCGATCATTGGCGAGAGCCTGCTGCGCAGGGGCGCAGCGGATCGATTGGTCCGGGCCATCCTGCAGCGGGTTGGAGAGGGGAGGGCGCCGCAAGCATTCGCCGCGAGCGGGTTTCTGCTGGGGATTCCGATCTTCTTCGATACGGTCTTTTACTTGGCGATTCCGCTGATCAAGGCCGTACGGTTACGGACAGGCCGTCATTATCTTTGGTATATTCTGGCGCTCTTGGCGGGGGGCTCGATGACCCACTCGCTCGTCCCCCCGACACCGGGTCCGCTCTTCGTGGCGGCTGAATTGAAAGTCGAGATGGGGTTGATGATCGGGATGGGGTTGTTGGTGGGGGCGATCAGCGCGCTGGCGGGGTTTGGGTTTGGTTACTGGGCAGACCGGCGCAGAGATCTGCCGTTGCGGGAGTCCGAGGAGTCGCTGGAGCGGTTGCGGGTCGTCGCCGAGCGCAGAGAGGATCAACTTCCGCCGACGTGGTTGGCGATGACGCCAATTCTGCTGCCAGTGTTGTTGATCGCGGGAGCGGGCTTGGTGCCTTCCTCGTCGGCGCCTTGGCTGAAAGCATTGGGGGACCGGAATCTTGCGTTGATTCTCGGGGCGGTGGCGGGACTAGTCTTACTATTGCGTTGGACGAGCCGGGGGGAGATGGAGGAGGCCATCCGCGAATCACTGATGGGGGCAGGGTCGATATTGATGATTGTCGGGGCAGGGGGGGCTTTCGGCGCTGTCTTGCAGCAGACCAACATCGGCCAAGCGATCGAACGCCTCTCCGTCGCGACGGCGGTTCTGCCGGTCGCCTTTCTGATGACGGCGATCATCCGCACCGCGCAGGGGTCGGCGACGGTGGCGATGATCACCGCTGCAGGAGCCTTCTCTGGCATGGAGACAACCGCGCAACTGGGATTTCACCCTGTCTATCTGGCGCTGGCGATCGGCTGTGGATCGAAGCCGGTGATCTGGCTCAACGATAGCGCCTTCTGGGTCATGACTCGAATGAGCGGGATGACAGAGCGGGAAGGGCTGAGAACGATCACCCCACAGATGCTGGTCATGGGGGGGGTCGGAATTGGGGTAACGATGCTCTTGGCTTGGATCTTTCCGATGCGTTGACAGCCGGCTCGGCGTTGGAGGAAGGGCGGTCTTGAGAAGTTGCGCAAAAGGTCTTCAGGAGCCGGTTGAAGGATCTCTCGGGTGATGTGGAAGGAGGCGACGAGTTGACGGAACGGAGAGGAGCGGAACGAACCCGCAGGCAGCCGGGGGAGCTGCGGAGTGCCCGTTGGTTGCAACCGGACGATCTGCGGTCATTTGGCCATCGCTCGCGGCTTCGTCAGATGGGGTATGGGACAGAGGACTTTCAGGGGAAGCCCGTCATTGCGATCATCAATACGTGGAGCGATCTGACGATCTGTCACACCCATTTTCGGGAGCGGGCGGAGGAGGTCAAGCGGGGAGTTTGGCAGGCAGGAGGATTCCCGGTGGAGATTCCCGCCTTCCCCCTCAACGAGATCTTCGTCAAACCGAGCCCCTTGCTCTATCGCAACCTGCTGGCCATGGAGGTCGAGGAGCTTCTGCGGAGTCAGCCGATCGACGGAGTGGTCCTGATGGGAGGGTGCGACAAACCACCCCCCGC
>JBMUAP010000005.1:0-24040 GCA_049454155.1 Blastocatellia bacterium | reverse complement strand
TCCCCTGCCCTCCCCCAAGTCGCAGTGAAACCGATCAGTCGAACGAAGCAGAGGAGAGAAGAACGATGAGCGAACGGGGCTATCGACGGGTTGCCTCCCTCAAGAACGCCGCGGATCTGCGTGGCTACCTCGGAGAACTGGGAATCGAGCTTGGCTTCGACGAGACCGTCGAGGCTGGGGCCGGCAGTCCCCTGGCAGCACCTTACCCGCTGATGGAGGGTGGCCCGATTGGCAACCGGTTCTGTATTCTGCCAATGGAGGGCTGGGATGGGACTGCCGAGGGGCATCCGACGGAGTTGACCGTTCGCCGGTGGCGCCATTTCGGAGAGAGCGGTGCGAAACTGATCTGGGGGGGAGAGGCCGTCGCGGTCCGGCACGATGGTCGTGCCAACCCCAACCAGCTCGTCATCGGACCGGAGACGATCGGAAGTCTGGCAGGTCTGCGGCAGACGCTGGTTGAGGCCCACGTCGCCCGCTACGGCGCAGGGGCGGATCAGGACCTGCTGATCGGCCTGCAGCTGACCCACTCGGGACGTTTTGCCCGTCCCAACTCGAAGGCGCGACTCGAACCGAGGATCCTCTACCACCACCCGATCCTCGACCGAAAATTTGGCATCCGCCCGGAAGATGATTGCCTGACCGACACCGAGATCGACGACCTGATCGAAGAGTTCGTGCAGGCGGCGGTCTGGGCCCAAGAGGCGGGCTTTGCCTTTGTCGACCTCAAGCATTGCCACGGCTACCTTGGCCACGAATTTCTCAGTGCTCGAACGCGGGAAGGGCGATACGGAGGGAGCTTCGAGAACCGGACAAGGTTTCTGCGAGAGATGGTGGCGGGGATTCGACAAGCCGCGCCGGGCTTGCAGGTCGCCGTCCGGGTCAGCGCCTTCGATCAACTTCCCTTCCGACCAGGCGCGGATCGACTCGGCGAACCGGAGCCCTTCGAGGGCCCCTACCCTTTCGCCTTCGGGGGAGCGACCCACAACCCGGCGGAGGCCGACCTCGAGGAGCCCTTTCGATTCTTTGCCTTGCTGGAAGAACTCGGCATTCAACTGGTGTGCGTCACGGCAGGCAGTCCCTACTACAACCCACACATCCAGCGCCCCGCGCTCTTTCCTCCCTCGGACGGGTACCTGCCCCCGGAGGACCCGCTCGTCGGGGTGGCGCGCCCACTGGCGGTGACCGGGCGGATCAAGGAGCGCTTTCCATCCCTCTGTCTGGTCGGATCGGGCTACAGCTATCTGCAGGAGTGGCTTCCCCACGTCGCGCAACATCAAGTCCGCACGGGACAGGTCGACCTGGTCGGGCTCGGCCGAATGGTCCTGTCGTATCCGCACCTGCCGGAGGATGTCGTCGCGGGGCGGCCGCTGCAGACCAAAAAGATCTGCCGGACCTTCAGCGATTGCACGACGGCGCCGCGCAACGGACTGGTCTCGGGCTGCTTCCCGCTCGACAGCTTCTACCGCGACCATCCGGACGCGAGCGCCCTGCGGGCCGCCAAGGAGGCGATCCGCGCCTCTTGACCAGGATCAGGCTTTGAGTTCGACGTGGTTTTCGCTGTGGAGAGGGCTGGGTCACCTGCCGCTATCCCGGGACCAGATCGATCCCGTTCGCCAAGCAAACGTTCCACACAGAGGAGGCAATCGGTGAGGAGTGAAGCATCCAGTCAGCAGTCCTTCTACGGATGGTGGATTGTCGGAGCCGCCTTCGTCTTCATGATGATGATCGTCGGCTTCGTCCTCTACGGGTTGCCACAGTTCTTCCCAAACTACATCGCGGAGTTTGGGTGGCGACGGGACCAGATCCAACTGGGGAACACGCTCAGCAAGATCATCGTCGGCCCGCTCTTCGGATTTGCGGCCGGGTGGGCGATGGAGCGGTACGGCCCGCGGCGGGTCATGCTGGTCGGGGCGCTCTTCGCGGGAACCGCACTGGTTGGATTCAGCGGGATGAGTTCGCTGTCGCAGCTCTATCTCTTCTACTTTTTCAACGCCCTCGGGTATCTCTGCGCGGGCCCATTGCCGGCCCAGGTCTTGATCAGCAATTGGTTTGCGAGATGGCGCGGACGGATGATGGGCATCGCCTATGTCGGAATCGGCGCGGGAGGAGCGATCGTCCCGTGGCTGATTCTCTGGTCACGGGAACGCTTCGGCTGGCGGGGATCGCTACAGTTGATGGCCGGGATCATCGTCGTCTCGCTCGGCGCGCTGGCGCTCTTCATCGTCCGGCGACATCCCGCAGAGATGGGCCAGTTTCCGGATGGAGCCGATCCCGCCGAGGCAGGTCAGGAGGCGGTCCCCAATGGCCCTGCGCCGCGGATGTCCCTCGTCCTTCGCACCCAAACCTTCTGGTTGCTGGCCCTCGGCAGCGTGCTCAGCATCAGCGCCGTCGGCGGAGTGACCCAGAACCTGCCCCTCTTCCTCGCTGACATTACTCAATCGAACGAGGAGGCCCGACGAGCCGCGGCGATCTACCCAAGCATCGTCCTGCTGACCAGCATCGCCGGGCGACTCTCGATGGGCTATCTGGCCGACCGGTTCCGCAAGAAGCACGTCATGCTGGCGACCTTTCTGCTGATCGGCGTCTCGATTCCGCTGCTCCCCTTGTCGCGCGAGCACCCGGAACTGCTCTACGTCTTCGCGGTACTCTTCGGATTTGGGCTGGGAGCGGACTATATGCTGATTCCATTGATGACCGCCGAGTGCTTTGGCTTGGTGGGGTTGAGTCGGATCCTCGGCATCATCATCACCAGCGACTCCGTCGGAGAGTCGTTGATGCCGTGGGCCGTCGCCAGGATCCGGGAGGGGACGGGGAGCTACGACATCGGATTTCTGCTGCTGACCGGGGTCGCCCTGCTCGGTGCCGTCGCGATCCTTGGGATCCGCTACCGGGATGGAGCGCCGATCAGCCGACAACAACTCCGTGAGGCACCGCCCGCGAAGAAGTGACGTCAGCTCTCGACGGAAGATCCTGGGGGGAGTTGGTGTCGTGCCCGGACGCCGGGGGAGGCTTTCCGGGAAGGTGGGAGGGAGTGCCGCCCGGCGGGCCGGCGGGTCTCCTCGCGATTCGCCGCCAGCGGGTCGCGCATCGTCGCCAGCGCGGCCAAGATCAGCGCGAGCTGCGCATTGACGGTCACCTGCAGATTGAAGTCGACGATGCTATGGACGGCCATCGCGAAGCATCCGGCGAGGGCTCCGAGAACGATCGATCGATGGCGCTGATCCTGTGTCTGAGCCACCGCCATCCCCCTCACGAAGAGGACGACGACGAAGAGGATCGCGATCCCCCCACCGACAATTCCGGTATCCGCGAGGACTTGCAGATAGTCGTTGTGGGTCTGCTCGACCCGTTGGGTGCCCGCGCTCGGGTCGTAGCGGGGATAGACGTACGGGAAAGCGCCGAGGCCGACCCCGAACCACGGGTAGTCGCCGACCAACTGACCGGTCGCCTGCCAGATCTCGCGTCGACTGAACCGCTCTTCCGCCGACTGGACGGCCTCGAGTTCACTGCCTGTCTGGGCGAGGTTCTGGACGAGCCCTTCCGAACCGACGACCAGCAGGGCGGTGACAATCGCGACGGCGCCAAGACCGAGGACACCAGCCGATCGGAGGATCCGGACCCCGCGGCCCCCTCTTCGTTGAAAGAGGAGCGGAACCGCGACGAGGGCCAGAAAGAGCAACGCAGATCCGAGGGCAATCAGCCCGCCCCGGGAAGCCGAGAGGACGACGCCGGCGGAGAGGAGCAGCAACCCGCTGCCATAGAGGGCCAGCCACTCCCGGCGCGTGCTGCGCCCCAGCAGAAGCCCCCCGAAGAGCCCCGCCCCCATCACCAGGAAGCCCGCAAAATGGTTACGGTTGACAAAGGGGCCAAAAGCCCCTCGCTGCCAGACGACCTTCCCGATAAAGTTCTGTCCGATGCCGACGAGGGCGATGCCGACGCAGACCAGCAAGAGGACTCGCACCAGCAGGTCGCGTCGTGCCGGCGTCGTCACCACCTCCGAGAGGAGCAGCAGAAAAGCGGCGGAGGCAAACAGCTTGAGCAGGGCTTGGAGGGTAGCCGATGGTTGATGGCTGATCGTGCCCGTGGGAATCTCGCCTCGCCAGAGGACTGCAAGAGGGCCGAGAGAATCGAGCGGCAACACCTGGAAGAGTCCGACCAGCAGCAGGGCAATCAGCGGTAGAAGCAAAGATTGACGCGGTACCCACGAGCGCCCTTCGAGCGCCTGTCGCCAACACCAGAGCACCAGCCCGAGCAGGATCAGCAGCTCCCAAAGCGCAGTCGACCACGCTTCCACTGAGCCATACGGCAGCGGGGTCAGCACGACCAGCAAGAGAATCAGCGAATAGATCAGCTTCCCCAGCACCGTTGACTCCTCTCCACTTTCCCTCCCTGCCTCTCCTCCGTCTGCTCCCGGGGAGAAGGCAGGGAGAGCCATTCAGGTCCTCTTCCGCGTCGAGTCACCGACGCTCCCCGAGCCAGCGCGAATCCGCGCCCAGTGGCGGAACGGCGCGATTCTCCGCCGCGTCCGTTGGGCCTCAAAGCTGGAATAGACGCGCAGCCCGAGGAGATAGAGACCGACCAGCAAGAGGCCAATGCCGGCGGCAGGTGCCCGACCACGAATCAAGAGCCCTCCCAGCACGACCGCGTAGAGGGGGAGGAGGTAGCTCAGATCGTGCAGCAAGACACGCCAGACTTCCCGGGCCAATGCTTTCCAGGATCTCCCGCGGGGACCGGAAGCAGCCGGGGTCGCCTCGCCGGGCATGACGAGCACGGTCGGCACCGCATCGGGGTCTTCTTGGGTGGCGGGTCGTGGAGGGCGTGGCATCTCGGTCGTCTCCCGGAATTCCGCGCGGAATTGTACTGGGTTTGCTGCCAAAGGAAAATCAGCGGCGCTCCCTCTGAGCAAAATCTCACCGACCCGGGGCAGCATCTGGGCAGAGGGCGAGCGTGACGCTGTCGAGCCAGATCCGCCCCTCGATGGCACAGAAGGGGTCGGCACACGGGGGGCGCTGCAATCGAACCGTCAGGGCGGCGGTGGCCGGGCCGGTTCGAACTCGCAGGTTCTGCTCTCCCCACTCGACCAGTTCCGCCGGAAAAGGAGGAGTGGCAACATAGGCCCCGCCCGAACGGCCGAGGTCTCTCTCCGCCACCGGGTCGAGCAGTTCGAGTCGAGGGAGACTCAAGCTCATCAATCCTTGCGTCCGCAGAAAGAAGCGGAGGCAGTAGGTACGATTGGGCAAGGCGGGAATGGTCTGCGAAGCAATCGTCGCCGCCTGATTGCTCTCCAGCTTGAAGCTGACCCGCAGGCTCTGGCTGCCGGCATACGGATCCTGGCGATCAAGGGTGACGCGAACCCCTGTCCCTGGTTGGATCCGCCAATCGAGGAAGGGTGCCGTCGAATGGAGCGCAACACGCCCTTCAAAGCCGCCATTGACCAGCAGCGAGTCGGCATCCGGGCTGGGTCTGTCAGGAAGGTCGATCGACTGCCAGACTCGATAGGCCTCGGCGTACCGCCCCAGCGCGATCAAGCTGTTGGCGAATTCGCGCCCTTCCTGGGGCCCTGGAGCGGCAAGGCGAGCCCACAGATCGAGGCCCGCCTGCGGCTGGTTCCGGCGGACGAGCAGAATCGCCATGCGGGCGAGGACCTCCGGAGAAGGCGCCAACGCGTCGGCAATCGCCGCTGCATCGCCCCGGTACGCGGCCCAGGCGTAGTCAAAGATGAGGGGGAAGGCCCCGGGACGAACTGCCAGCGCCGCGCGCATCTGCCGAAAGGCTGCGTCGCGATCCGAGCCGGATCGAAGGAGGTGGTTGCCGAGCGCCCAGTGGGTCTCGAAATAGTTTGGGGCCAAGACGAGTGCGCGGGTGAAGGCGACGCGGGCCGCCGTTTCGTCGAGGGGAAGATCCCCACGCAGCTCGGCGGGCAGGTCACGACCGCGAGCGCCTGTCCGGTCGAGAGCTCGCCCCAGGGCGAGCCAGTTGCGATAGTCGGCCGGCGCCAACCGTACCGCCCAGGCGACGTCGGTCAGCGCCCGCCCGGTGCCGGCAGATTCACCCGCCTCGGCGGCCATCGCCATCTCCAGGCTTGCCCGCCGCAACCGCGCCGTCGGATCGTTTGGTTGATAGGCGATGGCCCGGTCAAGCGCCTCCCGCTGCCCCTCCAATGCCAACCCGGGTAGCCGCTCGACCGAAGAGGTCAGACTCTCGCTGACCGCCGAGCGGATGATCGTCCAGGCGAGCCAAGCGCCGCCCATTGTCACCAGCAGCGCGAGCAGGACCCGCGAACCACGAGAAAGCCAAGCCATCGTTGCCCCCCGCATTCGTCCCCTCCTTGCCCTCTCCACTCTCCTTGCCCAGTCTTCTTGTCCAGGAGCGATTCCTCTCTCTTCGCAGAAAAGGAACGGCCTTCTTCTTTGACCATCTACCCCGACAAGGTCGACGCTCTCCCGCCAGATTCTTGCCCTGGGAACCGACAGGGTAGCCAATTGACACTCAATCGACAAGCCGCCATACTGAGAACTCATTTGGACAACGCAGATGTTGCATCAATTGGAGATATCTGGAAAATCACTGGGTGGGGGGAACCGTCGGGAAAGCGGTCTGGTCGTGCGTTTGTGACAAGTACCTCCCCACCTTTTCCGTGACCCAGTTGACCAGGTTGACCAAGTTTATGGATAGGATTGTTCTGAAGTAGAGAATCGTTCACGAGAAGGAGGGCACAATGAGCCGAGCAAGCAGCGTTGATGGAGCCGACGCATGGATGGATCGGGGGGAAACACGGCTCTGGCGGAGTGCCCGCTTGTGGCGCTGGGGCACAAACCTCGTCCTCGGCCTTGTGATCCTTACGGGTCAAGCCCTCGGACAATCTCCGGCGCCTCCCGTCGGGACGCCGGGAAGCACAATCCCAACTTCTGATGCCGGAGCAGCGGCCAAGGGCGGGATCGAACGAATTCCAGACGCCTCCCCCCGCGAGGATGACAGCTATCGGATTGGCCCGGGAGATCTGCTCGATGTGCGGGTCTACGGGCGAGCCGAATTGACGCGGGAGGTGCGTGTCACCAATGAGGGAAGAATCCGCCTGCCCTTCCTGGACGAAGTCCAGGTCGCCTGCCAGACAGAGGCCCAACTCTCCGAAAAGATTGCCACACAGTACCGCAAGTATCTGCGCGATCCCCAGGTAGACGTCTTTGTCCGAGAGTACAAGAGCCAGCCCGTCTCGGTCATCGGATCGGTCATGCAACCCGGTCGCTTTCAGTTGCAGCGTCGGGTTCGTCTCCTCGAACTGTTGACCTTCGCGGGAGGCCCCGGGGGGAGCGCTGGCGGCGTCGTCCACGTCATCCGGGGGAGTGCGCCAGACTTCTGTGAGGCCCAGGGGGAGAAGGTCCAGGCGGTGCCCGCGGTCGCTCCAGTCGAGCCAACTCCCCGTTCGAGCGAGGTGGACCAATCCCTCGCTGCCGGCCAGGCGACCATTCCCATCTCGATCGACCACGGCGATGCGCAGTTGGTCGCTTACCGACTGCGTGATGTGCTGGTCGGAAACCCAGACTCAAACCCATTTGTCCGACCCGGTGACATCATCAGCGTTCCCGAAACAGACCAAGTCTTCGTCACAGGCGCGGTCATCAAGCCCGGCGCGGTTCCGATGCGCAGTCGATTGACGCTCCTCCAGGCCCTGGGGATCGCCGGAGGGTTTCAACCCGATGCTGCCCGCTCGCGGGTCCGGGTGATCCGGCTCGATCCACAGACCCGAACCAACCAGGAGATCGTCTACAACGTCGACGAGATTCAGCGACGCAAGGCAGAAGATGTCGTGCTTCTCCCCAATGATGTGGTTCACGCCCCTTCCTCAATGCCGAAGAGCATGGGAAGAGGGATCATGGGGGTAAGCCTCAACATGCTGAGCACGATTCCCTTCCTGATCATGCGGTAACTGAGGAGCGAGAGAAAGAGATCGGCATGCAGGATCACAGAACCGGAAGGAAAGGATCGGCCGAAGAGGAGGCGGCCGCCCTCGACCTTCGCCGACAGAGCGATGCCCCCCTCTTCCCTGCTCTCCGTTCAGGCCCGGCGGGTGGTGCGCCAGGGTATGGCGGGGCAACCGATCGGGACTCTGCCCACCTGCGGGACTACTGGCGAATCATTCGACGCCGCCTCTGGATCCCGATCACCATGCTGCTGCTGGTGACCACACTGGCGACCATCTACAACCTTCGCCTCCCTTCGATCTACGAGGGAGTGACCCGGATCGAGATCGGCCGTGAGGACCGTGCCGTCAACATCAAAGACGTGCAGATCAGCATGGGAGGCGGTGATGACACGCAGTATCTCAACACACAGTTGAAGATCCTGCAGAGCCAGCGGATTGCCTACCTCACTGCCAAGCGGCTCGATCTGGAGCACAACTCCGAGTTCTCTCCGGGACTGGCCCGTCCGCTCGACCTCCAAGCGGAGACCCTCGAGATCTCGGCTGGGGAAAGCGACGAACAGGCCGAGATGCAGAAGCTCGAGGGGGTTATTGCCCAACTGCTTGGGAACGTCGAGATCCGTCCCGTGCGGGATACCCGCCTGGTCGAGATCCGCTACCGACACCGCTCCCCAGAACTCGCGCGGAAAGTCGCCGACAATTGGGCGGAAGCCTACCGGGACAATCATTTCAACACCACCTACAACCTCAACAAAGACTCCGGACGGTTCCTCACCAAGACGATCAACGACTACAAGATCAAGGTGCAACAGTCGGAGGAGCGACTCCTCAACTTTCGTCGTGCCAATGAAGTGATCGACTTTGGCGAACGGGAGAATACGGTCATCGCGCGACTGGCCGCACTCAATCAATCTCTGCTGCAGGCGGAGAATGAGCGGAAGAACGCCGAGCTGCTCTACCGGATGAGCCGGGAGGTCCCGGATGTGACGACGCTTCCAGAGATCCAGCGGGATCCGATGATCCAGGACCTCAACAAGAAGCTGACCGACCTGCGCACCGCGCGCGAGCAGTTGCTGGTCGAGTTCACGTCCGAATGGCCGGAAGTCAAGAAGATCGATCAGCAGATCGCCCAGTTGGAGGGAGAGTCCCGCGCGGCGCAGCAACGGATTCTCGCGACGATCGACAACCAGTATCGCGCGACCGTCGAACGGGAGGCCGCCTATCGCAAGGCCTTCAGTGAGCAACGGAGCGAGACCCTCGCGCAGAGCGAGGGAGCGATCCAGGCCAAGATGTTGCAGCAGGAGATCGACACCAACCGGCAGATGCTCGACCGGCTGCTCCAGAGTCAGCAAGGCGTCGAATTGTCGACGGCGGGGCTGCTGCGCAACAGCATTCAGATCACGGAATATGCGACGATCCCCCGGGTCCCAGTCGCGCCCAAGCGGGCCCAGAACATCCTCTTCAGCGCGATCCTGGCACTGGTGGCAGGTCTGGGATTGGTCCTCTTCCTTGACTACATCAACAACAAGATCGAGTCGGTGGAGGACATCGACCGGTACCTGCGGTTGCCGGCGCTGGGAGTGATTCCGTTGCTCGAAGGGACGGGCAAAGCGAGGCGTCTGCTGGCGAATGGGTCACCCGGGCGTGGAAAGGCGCTGGCAGGAAGTTCCTCGGCACTCCCCAACCTCTCGGGGGGCAACCTGATCTTGACGCAGGTCGAAGCCAACTCATCGATGGCGGAGAGCTATCGGCAACTGCGGACCTCCTTGCTGCTCTCCTCCGCGGGGCACGCGCCGCGCACGATCCTCTTCACCAGCAGTCAACCTGCGGAAGGCAAGACGACGACAGCGGTCAACACGGCGATCTCCCTGGCGCAGACCGGGGCGGCCGTGCTGGTGGTCGACGCGGACCTGCGCCGGCCGCGGGTCCACCGGATCTTCTCTCTCAAAAACACCTCTGGCTTGAGCAATTTCCTGGCGGGAGAGGGGGACCTTTCAAGTCAGATCCTGATTGCGATGCCAATTCTCTATGTGTTGCCGGTCGGGACGCTTCCGCCGAACCCGGCAGAGCTGTTGGGCTCGGCGCGGATGATGCAGGTGATCGAGACCTTGGCCGCCAACTTCGACCACGTCATCATCGACTCACCGCCGGTGGCCTCGTTCGCCGACAGCTTGATCCTCTCCTCGATGGTCGAGGGGGTCGTTCTCGTCATCAAGGGAGGCATGACTCCCCGGGAGATGGCCCAGCGGACACAGGCCCACCTGCTCGGGGTCGGGGCGAGAATTCTGGGCGTGGTCATCAATCAGATCAAACTCCAACCACACGACTACTACTACTATTCGACCTACTACAGCCGCTACTACTACGGTGGGGACAAGGAAGAGGAAGAACCGACCGCGAATGGAACGGGACAGTAAGGTCATTCGGGTCAGCCTCTCGGCGATTCTTCCCTTGCTCAGACTCCTCCGCGGGGGTGGGTCCGTCTCCAGCTGGAGGGACGGATGGAATCAGGGCGCTGCCTCGGCACGAGGTTTCCTTCAAGGTCTGACTTGTGAGGGAGAGCTGTGTCCAGTCGATTGAGACGGAAGATCCAGCGAGGGAAGAAGAAACGGAATTACTCACAGCAAAGAAGGTCGGGAAGTGGGCCGGGCCAACCAGTAATCAAAGCCAGAACGGAAGAGGTCGTTGCACCACCCAGGCACAGAGAACGGCGAGAAGAAGATTGAGACTCTGGTTTTGCCAACGAACGACGAACGTAGACAATCCGGGGTTGTCATCATTAGACCGCAGGATCCCTTGAAGTTCGTCAATGGCGTGAGTAGTTACCTATCTTCTTCTCAGTGATCTCTGTGGCTCTGTGGTGCAATCATCTCTTTCTCATCGCGAGTACAGCACGTCGGGAGTAGAGACGGATGTGTGGGATTGTCGGAGTCGCGACAAGGAGAGGACGGGAGGAGGCAATCGTTGCCGTCCAGCGGGGACTGCAGGCACTGGGTCACCGGGGGCCTGACGACGAGGGCTGGACCTTGATTACAGATGGGAGCGAGGGCCGGGGAGGAGCCGACTGGACGGTCTGCTTCGGCCATCGGCGCCTCTCGATCCTCGACCCGACGCCAGCAGGTCACCAACCGATGCAGGATTCCGCGAAAGGGGACTGGATCACCTACAACGGGGAGGTCTTCAACCATCAACACCTGCGAGAGACCCTCGTGACGAAAGGCGTGCGGTTCCACTCGCGAACCGACACAGAGGTGGTGCTGAAATCCTTCGGGCGGGATGGTGGGCGGGCGCTGCGGACTTGGCACGGGATGTTTGCCTTCGGGTTTTGGGAGGCTGCGGCGGAGCGGCTGAGCCTGGTGCGGGATCGCCTGGGGATCAAGCCGCTCTACTATTATCGGAGCAACGAGAGCTTCGTCTTTGGGTCCGAAGTGCGGGCATTGCTGGCGACGGGGCTTGTGCCGCGACGGCTTTCGGGCCGGGCGGTCGAGCAGTTCCTCGCCTACGGCTCGGTCGAGGCGCCGCTGACGATCGTCGAAGGGATCCAGGCAGTCCTGCCAGGCCAGTGCGTCGAGTTCCTCCGAGGGGAGGTAAGGGAGGAGAGTTATTGGAAGCCAGTGCCACAGGAAGCGGAGCGGGCAGCCCCGGCAGACGCTTCCCTGGTTGAAGAGGTGCGGGACTTGGCCCTCGACGCGGTGCGGCTCTGGCGAGTCTCCGACGTCCCGATCAGCCTTTTCCTCAGCGGTGGGATCGATTCGGGAGCGCTTCTGTCGCTCTTGCATCAATCCTCCGACGAGCCGATTCACTCTTTCTGCCTGCGGTTTGAGGGAGAGGGGACAGACGAAGGAGCGGTTGCGGAGACGGTCGCCCGGCACTACGGCGCCGTCCATCGCACAGTCACGCGGACGGAGGAGGAGGCGCGCACCCGGCTGAAGAGGGCGGTCGCGGCGCTCGACCAGCCCTCGATCGATGGGATCAACACGTGGTTTCTCTCGGAAGCGGTCAGCGAAGCGGGCTTCAAAGTAGCCCTCTCAGGCTTAGGGGGCGATGAGGGCTTTCTGGGGTATGGGTTCTTCCAGACGCTGCAGCGCGACGAACGGTGGCGGAGGCGGGGGGAGATGGTCCCAGGGGTGATCCGGGAAGGCCTTGCTGCGCTGCTTGCCCGGCTGCCTCTCGGACGCACCGCCAAGCTGGAGGCCCTTCTGCGGGGGGAGGCAGCTGGGATCCCAATGGTGCGCTTCCATCGCCAACTCTTCACGTCAACGCAGCGGCGGCAGCTGCTCGGAGAGGGGAGGAGTGGGCCAGAGGCGAGCAGCTGGATCGACGATCTGGCGACGGAATGGGGTGAGGCCGACCCGATCAACCTGGCGTCGGCCATCGAGATGAGCGGGTACCTGCCCAACACCCTGCTGCGCGACACCGACACGATGAGCATGGCCCACGGGCTGGAGGTCCGGGTTCCCTTCCTCGATCACCGGTTGATCGAACGGCTTCTCGAACTGCCGGGAAGCGTCAAATTGCGGCCAGGAGCAGCGAAGTGGCTGCTGGTCGCGGCAGCAAGAGACCTGCCGGAGATCGTCACGCAACGACGGAAACAGGGGTTTGAACTCCCCTTCGATCGTTGGCTCCGGGAAGCGCTCCGGGAGGAGATGATGGAGTCGCTCGGGTCGAAGACGTGGGAAGGATGGCTCGATCGTCGGGCGGCGAACCAAGTCTGGGAGGGCTTTCTCGCGCGACGGCTGAGCTGGTCGCGCGTCTGGGCGCTCTATGTTCTCCGGGAATGGATCGAGCGCCACCTCTCCCCAGGGCAGTCAGCAATCGAGGGACCCGTGAGATGAGGATCCACGCTGAAGAGGAGAGTGCGAGCCGCCCCCCGGACTTGGTGATCGAACCAACGAGCGGCTGGCGGCAGCCATTGGCGCTGAGCGATCTGTGGCAGTACCGCGAACTCTTCTACTTTCTGACTTGGCGCGACGTCAAGGTGCGGTACAAGCAGACGGTCTTGGGTGCGGTCTGGGCATTGCTCCAGCCACTGGGGACGATGGTGCTCTTCGCGTGGATCTTCGGTCGGGTCGCACGCCTGCCGTCGGATGGACTTCCCTATCCGCTCTTCGCCTTTGCCGGTCTGATTCCGTGGATCTTCTTCTCGAACGCGCTCGGGAGCGCGGGCAACAGCCTCGTCGGGAGCTCCCACCTGATCACCAAGGTCTATTTCCCACGGATTCTGATCCCGGCCTCGGCGGTCTTGGCCGGACTGGTCGATCTGGGAATCTCGATGGGAGCGCTGGGGGGGATGATGGCCTGGTATGGCATCGCGCCAAGCCGACGGCTGTTGATCTTGCCCCTCCTGATTGGCCTGACGGTGCTGCTGGCACTGGGCGTCGGCCTCTGGCTCTCGGCGCTCCACGTGCGCTTCCGGGATATTCGGTACATCATCCCGTTCTTGCTGCAGATCTGGCTCTTCGCAACACCGATCCTCTATCCGAGGAGCATTCTTCCGGAACAGTATCAGTGGCTCAGCCTGCTCAACCCGCTGAGTGGGTTGATCGAGGCCTATCGAGGGGTCCTGCTGGGGCTGCCCCTTGATTGGCGTGGGGTGGGGCTCGCGGCGGGAGGAACGATGGTGCTGCTGATCACCGCCATCTATGGGTTTCGGCGGATGGAGCGCACCTTCGCCGATCTGGTCTGAAGGGTACGTTCAAGGAGAAGAGAAGTGAGCCCCCCCTTTGCCCTGCGGGCGAAAGACATTGCCAAGCGGTATCGACTCGGCGCACGGATCGACCCGAATCCAACACTGCGGGATTCGCTGGTCAGCGTGGCGCGCCGACTCCTCGACTTCGGCAGTCAAGCCACGCCAGCGCCAGAGTTGTGGGCGCTCGATGGAGTCAGCTTCGAGATCGGATCGGGTGAGGTAGTCGGGATTGTCGGGCGCAATGGAGCCGGCAAGAGCACCCTGCTCAAGATCCTCTCGCGGATTACCGAGCCGACCCGCGGGCGGATCGAGGTCTATGGCCGCGTCGGCAGCCTCCTCGAAGTGGGCACCGGCTTTCATCCAGAATTGAGTGGACGGGAAAACATCTTCCTCAACGGCTCGATTCTCGGGATGCGACGGCGTGAGATCGCGGCCCGCTTCGATGAGATCGTCGATTTCGCCGAACTGGAGGGGTTTCTCGACACGCCCGTCAAGCGCTACAGCAGCGGGATGTACGTGCGGCTGGCCTTCGCCGTCGCGGCGCATCTCGAGCCGGAGATCTTGCTGATCGACGAGGTCCTGGCGGTGGGAGACGCCGCCTTCCAGAAGAAGTGCCTGGGAAAGATGAGCGAGATCGCACAGGGTGGGCGGACGGTGCTCTTTGTCAGCCACAACACCGCCGCGATGCAGCACCTCTGCCGTCGCGGGATCCTGCTCGATGGGGGGCGCGTGGTCGCCGATGGGCCGATGGAGGGCGTACTGGAGACCTATCTGCGCGGGTTGCGGATCGCCGCTCCGTGGGATCTGACCGGTTGGACCGATCGGCAGGGGGCCGGTCGGGTTCGCTTTACGGGGGTGCGCTTCGAGGATGGGGCAGGGGCACCCATCTCCCAAGGGGTCTCAGGACGGCCGCTGACGATCGCGCTCGACTATGTGACGACGGAGGGGGTGACGCCTCCTGCCGAACGTCACTGGCCCAACTGCCGGGTCTCGGTGGCGATCAGCGATCGGCTGGGACAGACCCTCTTCAACTGCTCGAGTGAACTGGTGATCCGGGATCCGATCGATCTTCCCGGAGCAGGAACGCTCCGCTGCCACATTCCCCACTTACCCCTCAGCCAGAATCAGTATCTCCTGACGCTCTTTCTGGAGGTCAATCGGCAGGTCGAGGACTGGCTCCTGCACGCCATCGAGCTGGAGGTGGTCGACGGCGACTTTTACGGAACGGGGCGGCTCTATCCGGACGGGTGGCGAGGGAAAGGTGTCCTGGTTCCCCATCAATGGATGACGCCTTGACCCGCCAGACATCGACCACGCCACTCCCTTCCCCTCCCCCTGGGAAGCGAGGCTGGCCCTGGTCGGAGAGCCCCTCGCTGGAGGTCTCGACGCCGGAAGAGCCGGGGAGATGGCCGCGCATCAGCGTCATCACTCCGTCCTACAACCAAGCCCCTTTTCTGGAGATGACGCTCCGGTCGGTGCTGCTGCAAGGCTATCCGAATCTGGAGTATCTCGTCATCGACGGTGGCAGCACGGACGGGAGTGTTACCCTCCTCGAAAAGTATACCCCCTGGCTGACGGCCTGGGTCAGCGAGCCTGACGAGGGGCAGAGCCACGCGATCAACAAAGGGTTGCGCCGCGCGACCGGCGAGATCCTCTGTTGGCTCAACAGCGACGACTACTACCTGCCGGGCACGCTGGCAACGGTCGGCCGCCTTCTCGCGAGGGAGAAGAGGGAGGCAGGTCCGCGGGCCTTGGTCGGGCACATCCGCAAGGTCTACGTCGATGGTCGCCCTCCCGTCGAGCTCGAAGGATGCTACGAAGGGCGGAAGCGGTTGCTGCAGTTCTGGCGGGGCTACCAGATGCACCAGCCAGCGATCTTCTGGGGTCGAGAGGTCTCGGAAGAGATCGGCTGGCTCGATGAGGATCTGCACCTGACGATGGACTTCGACTACTGGGTGCGGATGTCGCAGGTGACGACCTTTCTCAATGCCGACGAGGTACTGGCAGTCTGCCATTATCATGCGGCAGCAAAGACCGGAGACGACTACGCTGCCTATCATCGTGCGCTGGAACGGACGGCGTGGCGCTACTGGGGCCCTCCACATCGGCGCCTCTTCTGGGAGCTGGCCGTGGGGATGGCCCGCGAGGTCTGGTGGAAGAGGTGGCGGAGAGGGGGGCGATGAGCGCAGGATGGCCAAGAAGCCAGATGGCCCCGGGGACCGTTTCAGTGATCGTTCCGGTCTACAATGGAGAAGCGACGATCGGCCGTACGGTCGAGCAGATTCTTGCCCAGACCGTCCTTCCGGAAGAGGTGATCATCGTCGACGATGGGTCGACGGATGGGACCGCCGCGGTGCTCGACTCATTCGGATCGTGGATTCGCGTCTTGCGACAGCGCAACCAGGGCCCAGCGGCGGCACGCAACACGGGCATTCGAGCGAGTCGTGGCCATTACCTCGCGATGACCGACAGCGATTGCTACCCACATCCGGACTGGCTGGCCCAGTTGCTGAGTGGCTTCGAGGACGAGTCGGTCGGGGGAACAGGAGGAATCGTCCGTGGGGCGCATCCCTCCCTGATCGGAGACTACCTCGACCGGATTGGGCTGCTCGACGCTGCGCCGGACTCCTCGGGAGAGATTCCCTACGTCATCACCGCCAACGCTTGCTATCGCCGGTCGGCACTGCTCGAAGCAGGCCTCTTCAACGAGACCTTCCGGCGTCCAGGAGGAGAAGAGGCTGAACTGGGCCGACGTATTCGGGCGTGTGGCTATCAGTTTCGACGAGTGGAAGGCGCGATCGTTGGCCATGAACATCGGCAAGACCTCGTCAGCCTGCTGCGAACCCTGGCGAATTATGGGGAAGGGGCGGCTCGACTGGCCGCGCTGTGGCCCGAGACGGCCATCCGACGACCGGGAAGACGTCTGCTTCGCCAACTCGCCGCTGCGCGCACTTGGCGTGCGAACTACCAGCGACATCGCACGGAGGTCGGCCGGCAAAGGGCTGTCTGCTTCGCCGTGTTGGACTATCTGCGTGAGCCCAGCTTTCTATGGGGCTATCGACGAGGGCAACGCCTTGAAGAGTCGCGTCAGCGTCATCATTCCCTGCCATAACACGGAAGCGTTTCTGGCGGAGACGATCGAGAGTGTCCTCGCCCAGACCCGGCCGGCGGCGGAGATCCTGGTGATCGACGATGGGTCGACCGACCGGACGCGGGAAGTGGCCGCCTCGTTCGGCGCGCGGGTCACCCTCCGGTCGAAACCGAATGGGGGACCCGCCTCGGCGCGCAATCTCGGGATGCGCTTGGCGACCGGGGAGTACCTCGCCTTTCTGGACAGCGACGATCTGTGGTACCCCGAGAAGCTGGAGCTGCAAGTCGCGGCCATGGAGGCAAACCCACGAGTCGACCTCCTCTTCAGCGAAGCGTGGATGTTTCGGGATGAGGGAGGCGAGCGCCAGCTGCTCCGCAAGATCGGGTATACGGGCGACCCGACCTTCCGGCAACTTCTCTTTGGCGACTTCATCCCGAACTCGACGGTCCTGCTGCGGCGAAGCGTGGTTGACCGGGTGGGTTGGCTCAACGAAGATCGGGGATTGATCGGAGTCGAGGACTACGAATACTGGATGCGGGTCGCCTATCACGGAACCCTCGCGGGACTCGCCAAGCCACTCGGCCTCTACCGCCTGCGGGAAGGCAGCTTGATGGGAGATGGGCGGGAGATCGAGAAGGGGCTGACCTTGGCACTGGCGGCCCTCTCAACCGTCGAGTCGCGACTCCCCACGATGTGGGAGGAGGCGCAAGTCCAGCGCGAGGCATTGCTCGCCCGACTGCACGTCCGCGCCGGATTTGCCTGGAAGCAGCAAAGGGCCTGGGCCTCGTGCCTCTCTCATTACGGGAAGGCGCTGCGACACTGGCCCCACCCACGGGTGCTGCGATGGCTCGTCGCCGCCTCGATCCTTCCCAAATGGTCGTAATAATTGGTCTGTGGAGGAGACATCACCGTGAGTGTGATAAATACTGCTCCCTTGCGCATCACCTTTGTCCTGCCAATGTTTCTGACGGCTCCGTCGGGAGGATTCAAGGTTGTCTACGAGTATGCCAATCGGCTGCATCGACGGGGGCACAGTGTCACCGTCGTCCATCCGCGGACCCTCACCCTGGATGGGGGGGCCAACGATTGGCGGGACTTGGTGAAGAGTTACCTCTGGGCGTGGAAGCTGCGCTGGCAGCACCGTCCACTGATTGCGTGGTTCCGGCTCGACCCGGGCGTGCGAATCCGGTTGGTCCGCGATCTGCGGGAGAGCTTGCTGCCGGATGGCGACGTGATCGTTGCCACCGCCTTTCAGACCGCGTTTCCGGTGGCGGGCTATGAGGGGCGGAAAGGCCATGCCTGGTACCTGATCCAATCCTACGAGGATTGGATGGGAGAAGAGGCGCGGGTCCGGGAGAGCTGGCAGCTCCCCTTGCGAAAGATCGTCGTCTCGCGGTGGCTGGAGCGGCGGGCGCACGAGCTGGGAGAGGGGGCACGCACGGTGCGCATCCCGCCAGGCCTCGACGGAGATCAGTTCCGCGTGCTGCACCCACCCGAAACGAGGCAGCGTCCCCGGGTGGGCATGCTCGCCCATCCACTGGCGATCAAGGGAACGGCCGATGGAGTGGCAGCGTTGACGCGGGTCCGACAACGGATCCCCTCGCTCGAGGCGGTCCTCTTCGGAACCACGCCCCGTCCCGCCGAGCTGCCGGATTGGATCGAGTACGAGCAGTCCCCTTCCCCCTCGGCGCTCGTCGACCTCTACAACAGTTGCCAAGTCTTCCTTCATCCGAGCCACCTCGAAGGGTGGGGGCTGCCCGCGGTCGAGGCGATGGCCTGCGGCTGTGCCCTGGTCGCCGCCCACAACGAGGGGGTCGACGACTTTGCTGAAGACGGAGTGACGGCACTGGTCGTGCCAATCCGCGCTCCGGAGCGGCTCGCCGAGGCGGTGGAGCGGCTCCTGACGGAGGAGTCGCTCCGTCATCGGCTGGCGGCAGCGGGCCGCGAGAGAGTCGCACAGTTCGACTGGTCCACGGCGGTCGACCTGATCGAAGAGACGCTGCAGGCTTGACGGCCTTCCCCACCCGATGCCTTCTCCCCACGTCGCCATTCTGATTCTCTGTTACAACGCCGAAGCCTGGGTCGAGCGCTGCTTGGAGTCTGTCTCCGCGACGCGCTATGACAACTTCCGGGTCTACCTGCTCGACAATGGCTCGACCGATGGAAGCGTCTCCCTGGTCAGGGACCGCTTTCCCTGGGTCGAGGTGATCGAGCACGGCACCAATCTGGGCTTCTGCGAAGGGAACAATCGAGGGATCGCCATCGCCCTGGCGGATGGTGCGAGCGACATCGTCCTGCTCAATCCAGATACATGGGTGGAGCCAGACTGGTTGACGCCGCTGGTCGGCCTGTCGGAAGCGGAGGGAATCGGGATTGCCGGGTCGGTGCAGCTCGACTACCACTCAGCGGAGTTCAACAGCTGGACCCGCACAGCTGTTCCTCACCTGCTGGCCGAGCTGTGCAGTCCGGAGAAGGCCCGAGCGTGGATCCCGGTCGAGTGGGTCGAAGGGTCGTGCCTCCTCGTCAAACGGGAGGTGCTCGACCAGATCGGCGGGCTCGATCCGATCTACTTTGCCTTTTACGAAGAGATCGACCTCTGCCGGCGTGCGCGCGCGCACGGATTGACGGTCGGACTGATCCCGGCAAGCCGGATTCACCACTACCGTGGGGGCAGTTGGGAAGCGGACGCGACCGTCTCCGAAGAGCGGCGCTATCGCTGTGATCGCAATCAGTTCGTTTACGAATTGACGGATCCACAGCGCGGTCTGGCCGGCAACCTCCTCGCGTGGGGACGGACGCTGCTGACCAAGGCCAAGGTAGAGGTGCGGAACGGATCGGGCCGTGGTGGCTGGAACTTGGCTCGCATCCAGCTCGACCTGCTCCGGCACGCCCGTCGGATCTGGCAAAAATGGAAGGCGGACCGGGCCTCTTGGCGACAATCCAGGATGGCCAGCCGAGCAGGAGGAGCTTCGAGTTGAGCAGGAACGAGGGAGCACGGATGGAAGCACTCGAGCAAAGCAGATCCAAAGACGAGACGATCGAGGTGACGATCATCATTCCGACACGGGACCGTCGAGAGGATCTGGAGCGGTGCTTGGCGGCGCTGGCAGAGCAGACCTACCCGCTCGACCGGGTCGAGATCCTCGTCTGTGACGACGGCTCGCGTGAGCCTCTCGAGGGGATGATCGCCGACTTCCGGGCGCGGGGAGTTCCGGTCGAGCACCTGCGACAAGCGCCGGCGGGTCCAGCCGCGGCACGGAATCTGGGCATTCGGCACGCGCGTGGGGCGATCGTCGCCATGACCGACAGCGATACGCTGCCGCAACGCGACTGGTTGGCCAAACTGGTCGAGGCGTTGGCGGCCCATCCAACGGCGGTCGGCGTCGAGGGGCAGGTCTACGCCAACAACGAAGGGGCCTACGACCCACTCGGGGAGGGGCCGACCAATCGCAGCGGTGGCGTCTATCTGACATGCAACTGTGCCTACCGCCGGTCAGTCCTGCTGGCGATTGGCGGGTTCGATCAGTCCTTCCCCTACCCGGCCTATGAGGATGTCGACCTCGCGGCGAGTGCCCAGGCGTGGGGACCGATCGTCTGGCAACCGGAGGCAGTCGTCCTCCACCCGCAACGTCCACTGAGGTGGCGCAATGTGCGGCAGAAACTCCATCACTGGGAGTATGTGCTGCTGATGGGATTTCGGTATGGCTATCTCGGCTGGCCACGCTACCCGGTCCGCTACCCGCGCGGTCGGGTCGCCCTGCTCGCCGTCGTTGCCCTGCCGCTGGCCAAGTGGAAGACAGCCTTGGGGTGGCTGACGCGACGTCCTGGAGCCGCGCTGATCCTCTGTGGTCTGGGCGTCCTCGAATGCCTCGGGGCGCTCCTGATCGTCGTCCCACGCGCCCTCTTCGGACGCTTTGCCGATCGAATTCCCCGAAAGCGGTACCTCTCGTGACTCTCGTTCCGGATCCAACTCGCCCAGGCCCTCCGCTGGTCCACGTCGTCGTGCTCAATTACCGGATGCGGGAGCCCACCCTCGACTGCCTGCGCTCCCTGCAAGCCCTGACCTATCCGAACTGGCGCCTCGTCGTAGTCGACAACGGATCGGACGATGGGCTGGAAGAGGCGGTGCGCCGTGACTATCCCGAAGCGGTCTTTCTGCAAACGGGGGAGAACCTGGGATACACCGGAGGGAACAACCGCGGTCTGGCCTTTGCCCTCGCCGAGGGAGCCGACTACACGCTGATCCTCAATCCCGACACGGTTCTGGCGAACACCGAGATGCTCAGCGCCATGGTCGCCTACCTCGAAGCCCACCCCAAGGTGGGGGTCGTGGGACCACGCGTCTTCCTGCGTGACCAGCAGACAGTGCAGAACACGGTGCTCTTCGCTCCGAGCCTTTGGCGAAGCCTGGGCCACTGGGGACGGTATCGTCTGGCCCCCGACTCGCTCCTCCTGTCAGGCTCGTCGGTGGTTGAGGCCAAGGTCCTCAACGGTGTCTGCGTCTTGTTGCGGAGCAAGTGTCTGCGCGAAATTGGCCTCTTCGATGAGATCTTCTTTATGTATATCGAGGACGCAGACTTGGACGAGAGAGCGAGACGGGCGGGTTGGTCGATCCACTACCTCCCGATCGACGGCGTCGTCCACCGGCAGAAGCGCGAGGGGTATCACGCGACAGGTCCCGTCGCATTTCTGCTGAAGCGCAATTCGATCTACTATCTGGTGAAGACAGGCCAGCGAGGAGAGGCACTGGGCTATGCGCTCTGCTCTCTGCTCCTGATGGGGGGAATCGGGCTCTGGCGGCTCTCGCGTCGGGACCTGTCTGGGGCCAGAGAGGCGTTGCGCTTCTACCAGAATCTGTCGAGGACCACTCGGGTGATTCTGAAAACTGGGAAGCCTCCCGCGTGGGGGCGGAGCGGAGGCAACCGCTGACTCGACAGAGGCGGTGGGGGAAGGAAGAGAGTGACCAGATTGCAGCAGGAGAGAAAACGAAAGTTGGCTTGGTGGCGAGGGGTCTGCCTCCTGATCGGGTGGGGGACGCTCTGGGGAGGATCCGGAACGGCACAGATCGGCATCCCCGGAACCGCAGCGAAGAGAGAGGACGTTCCCGCGGTCGTCCCCGCCATCCGTGAGAGCGCGCGCATGCCCATTCCTCTTCACGGTATCCGGCCATTGCCGCTGGCTGGGCACTGGAATCTCGGCGAAGGAAGGGGGGGCTATGATCCCTCATACCAGCTGGAGCTGATCCGTCAGGGGCATCACCTGCTGCCGTGGTTTCTCATGCCCAACGCCTATGCCCATCCGCAAGACCCACGTTGGATTGGCTACTACCAGGAAGCAATGCGGCAGATGGCGGACTGGCAGTTGCCAATCTCGCTCGTCAGCACGCAGTGGGAGTCGATCCTGAGTTGGGAAGACAAATACTGGAACCTCCCACTGGAGGGGAATCCCAACGTCGTCACCGTGAGTGGCGAGCGTCGCCGGGAAGTCTCCCCCTTTGGCCCAGTCGATCCCTGGCGATCGGCGGGGGAGTGGTGGGGCAGCGGCGCGATGATGAAGCAGCTCCAGACCTGGTACCCAAACCCACCACTGGTCCTCTTCATCTCGAATCACGAACATGCCCGCCTGGATTGGACAAAAGTCGGAGAGGACCGTCGCTACCTTGCCAATTATGGGAGTCTCCGGCATCCGGACTCGATCCGAAGGTTGGTCGGTGACCAATGGATCGAACGCTACCGCGCGCTCCAACAAGGGATTACCGCAGGGTTGATCAGCCCCTCCTGGAGAGAACGGGCACGCTACGTGGGCTATGATGCCTTTGGCCCTGCCCATTTCGGGCGCTGGCCCGGCTGGATGGAGTACTCTCTCTACGCGAACCGTCGATTCTCGCCGTGGACCTTCGCCTGGGATGGAGCCTCCCCCTCCTACTACCTCTTCAATTGGAGCGGAATTACCGACTTCACCGTCTACAGCCCACAGATCGAGTCGATGAATTGGGTCTTCATGCTGGTGGAGACCTATCGTCAAAACCCTTCCTTCTGGTTTGAACTCTCGACGTGGGATGGGTACGAACCTGAGATGGCCAATGACAAGCGGAAGTTCTACCAGCGGATTGGCCAGCGCTTCACACCAGCCCGGTATGAGGGAATGATCCAGTACGGGATGTGGCTCTTGCGCCCCAGAGTAGTCCGGGAGTTCCGCGGCTATCTGCAGACCGTAGCGGAGACGGGGGACTACTTCGCAGCAGTGCTCTCCGCAGTCGATCGGGTGCACCGCCATCCCGAGCTGCGCAAATTTTGGGAGCTGAGCGACCTCGTCGTCAACCGAACGGGAACGCATCCCTACCAAGTCAACGTTCCAATCGAGTATCTCGTACGCCCGCGCTGGTTTCTGCTCTCAACGACAGTCGATCCTCCGACGCCCTGGCAGCTCGACACAGTCCTCCCCGTCTACGCGCTTGCCCGGATGAGAGGGTGGCCGGGCAATCGCGAGTGGCTTCTCTACGCGCATGCGCCGATGGGCCCGCAGAATGGGGTCGGCATCGAGCTGCCCGGGTATGGAACCGTGCGGGTCGATGTCCCCATCGAAGGGACCTTTGTCCTGGTCAACGAACGGAGCCGGACCCAGCAGGTACTGGACGCAAAATGAGGCGGGTGCTGCTCTTCAACAACACGCCGGCTCCCTACCTGACGCCCCTCTTTGAGGAGCTGCGGCGGAAGAGTGGCTGGCGTCTGACACTCTGCTTTGCGAGCCGCTGGAATGCGGACACTGGATGGCGGAAGGGAGAGGCGGAGGCGGGGCTAGCCGATGGGCAGACCATCTATCTCGACGAGCTGCCTGTTCCGGGAAGGCACTGGCTGGGAGAGACCGTGCCAATAATCCTCGGGCTGCTCGGGGTGCTCTGGCGGGAACGACCGGACTATCTGGTAATCTACGGGTATACCCTGATCCCCCAATTGACGCTCCTCTTGTGGGCCATGCTGCGGCGAAGGCCATTCGCGGTGATAGGGGACGCCAACATCCACACGGACCGGGCAGTCGGAGTGCGGCGTTGGCTGAAACGCCTCTGGCTCGGCTGGATCGTGCGACGTGTGGCGGTGATTCCAACGATCGGTAAGGCCAACCGGCAGTTCTGGCTGTCTTACGGAGCGCGCCCGGACGACTTGGCGGCGGCGCCCTTTTCGGTCGACAATGCGTCCCTGGCGAAGGGAGTAGCACGGGCGAAGGAGGAGGCTGCACGGGAAAGGGCCCGGTTGGGGCTCTCGCGGGCCGTGGTCTTTCTCTCGGTGGGGCGGTTGATCGCGCGAAAGCACTTGGCAACCTTGATTCGGGCCTTTCGGTC
>JBMUAP010000004.1:0-24745 GCA_049454155.1 Blastocatellia bacterium | reverse complement strand
GGATTTGCTGGCGAAGTATGGTGAACTGGAGCGCGCGCGCCGGGAAGCCCACGAGTATGCGGATCGGGCGCGGGAAGCGCTCCGGATCTTCCCTGACTCCCCCTACCGGGAGGCATTGATGGCGATTGCGCGCTACATTGTCGAGCGGGATCGGTAGGCCAACGCAGGATGGCAAGGCGATGAATGGAACAGCGCTGGAAGCGCTCCAGCGGACACTGCGGGAGAATCGGGAAGCCAAGCGCCAGCTCCTCTCTCGACTGGCGGAGATCGAAGCGGAGTCGGCTGTGTTGCGTCGACAGCTCGCCTCGCAGGATGCCGTCATCGAACAGACGGAACAGGCGCTGCTTCTGCTGCTCTTCCCCGCCGAGCCAATGGTCGAGCAGAGTCGCCCCGAACCGCCACGGTGGAGACCCGCCGCGACACGACCGATTGAGACAGACGACCTCCACGGTCTCCCCTTCACCAGAGAAGAGGCCAGAAGGGCCGCCCCTCCCACGGCATCCTACGATTCACCCGGAATCGATCCCTCCTTCGATCTCGACCGGCTGCGTCGTTCCGACAACACCGGGAACGTCCGCTTCACCGATTTCCGCATTCCGCAGGCAGCGACGATCGTTCTTCGGGAAGCCAACCGCCCTCTCCACGTCAGTGAAATCTATCGACGACTCCAGGAGGGAGGGTTCGAGTTCCGGGGGCAGCACCAACTGGTCGCGCTGGCCGTCTCCCTCAACCGCAGCAAGCGATTCCGCAAAGTCGCGCCTGGAACCTTTGAGCTGGATCCCACCTTCGACGCTGGTCAACCCGGACAAGTGGCCTGACCAGACCTTCCCGCCTTTTCCTTGATTGAAACCAGTGAGTGAGATGAACCGAGAGCAGTCCCCTCCGAAGAAGGCGATGATTCTGGCGGCAGGCTTTGGCACTCGCCTCTGGCCGTTGACGATTGGTCGGACGAAGCCGGCGATCCCATTTCTCAATCGGCCTCTGATTGGAGAGACGATCGACTACCTGCGCCGGTATGGGATCACCGATCTGATCATCAACCTTCACCACGAACCCGGGTCGGTGCGGGATCAGATCGGCGATGGAAGCCGGTTCGGTGTCCGGATCGAGTATTCGTTGGAGGAGCCGGTGATTCTGGGGACCTCCGGCGCTCTCGACGCGGTGCGGGAACGGCTGATGGAAGGGACCTTTGTCGTCATCAACGGCAAGATTCTGACTGGCGGCAGCGCTGGCCACCCATCGACGGGAGAGGGCGATGGCGACGCTGGTGCTCCGCCGGAACGAGCGACGCGACCAGTTCCGGGAGGTCCTGCTCGACGAACAGGGCCACCTCCAAGGATTTGGGGCCTTCCCCGATCGAGAGGCCAGCAGAGGCGGAGCGATCCCGCTGATGTTCACTGGAATCCACCTGATGGAGCCGGAGATCTTCGAGTGGGTACCGGTCGGTGTCCCATCGGACTCGGTCCGGGACGTCTATCCGCGAGTGCTGGACGCTGGGGGAACCATCGCCGGCCACGTCGCGAGCGGAAGGTGGGACGAATTGAGTACGTTGGCACGGTACCACTCGATCAGCCTCGCCTACCTGCGAGTCGAGGGAAAGGACTCGATCTGCGGGGAACGATGCCAGATCGATCCGAGTGCCAAGGTGAAGCGGTCGATCCTCTGGAGCGACGTGACGATCGGTGCGGACGCCGAGGTGTGCGATTGCATTCTCGGTGATGGGGTGACCATCCCTCCTGGAGCCTCTTTTCAGGGTGCGGTGATCGTCCCGGCGAGGATCGTTCCACCCGGCGGCCCCCCCGAGAAGTCTCTTTCCGGAGAGATCATTGGAGAGAATCTTGTCGTGCCTTTTCTGGAGTGATACCATCACGGATCGACTTTGTCGTGATTCCACTGGGCCAGCCAAGGCCCGATCGACCAAGGCCTGGAGGGTGGGATGAAAACTGCCCTCCCAGAACAGACAGATGAGCCGCGTGACCTCCAACTCTGCATCCTCCCCTTCCACTTCATCCGTCACTGCCGCCAAGCCTGAGATGCTGCTTGGCGGATTGGTTCAAAGCCAGGGGGGGGTCAGTGAGCGGCGTGTCGTCAACTTCATGGCGAACTACTTCGGCGTGCCGCTCGACGACGTTCTCTATTGCCCGCTGACGCCGGACGCCTCGACCCGCAAGTACTACCGCACCTCGACCGCAGCTCGTCCGGATGAAACCCTGATTGTCAGCCTCTACCCAGATCCGTTCAACCAGGCGGACAATTCGTTCGTCGATGCGACGCGCCTCTTCGAGCGCGCCGGCCTGCCTGTCCCCCACATCGTCACGGTCGCCGACACCAAGGGCATCATCGTCCAGGAGGACCTCGGCGATATGAGCCTCTCCCGCTGGCTATCGGAAGCGGAAGCTCGTGGCGATTTGGCAGCGTGTGAGGCGATGCTCCAACAGGCCATCGAACTGATCGTGCGGATCCAAGCGGCAACGACCCTTGCCTATGCGATCGAGGCGGTTGCGGCGCGTCACGCCTTCGACGAGGCCAAACTGCTCTGGGAACTGAACTACTTCGCCACCCATTTCTTCACCAGCTATCGACAGCGGGACCTCCCGGCGGAGGAGCGCGCCGCGCTCGCCGAGGATCTTCATTCGATTGCCCAGCATCTTTCGTCCCGCCCACGGTACCTGACCCATCGTGACTACCATGGAATGAACCTGATGGTGGATGGTCGGGGAGAGCTGCGGTTGATCGACCATCAGGACGCACGGATGGGCCCGGTCACCTACGACCTGGTGCCATTGCTGGTCGAACGTCGACTTACTCCGATCGACCCGGCTTGGATCGAGGCCCGGCAGCGATCCTTCCTTCACCAACGGCGACAAAAGGGACTCTCCGCCATTCCTTTTGAGGAGGTCGCACAGGAGTTTTTGCTGATGACGATCCAGCGTCAGCTGAAGGCGGTCGGAACCTTCTCCTACCAGACGGCGATCGTCGGGCGTGGAGAGGTCTATGAACCCTACATCGTCCCGGCCTTGCTGACCGTTCAACGGGCGCTCGATCAGTTGGGGCCCCGTCCCTATTCCGCACTCGAAACGGTGCTGCGAGAGAGTCTCGAGACCCTGGCCGCCCCTTCCCGCTAAACCCGCTGGCGGACGATCGGAAAGGCACCGTCCATCCTCCGATTGCCGGCGATTACCAGCGATTACCAGCGATTGTGGGGAATATCGCCAAGAGCCTGACACAGACAGAGAGAGAGCACTATGCCACAAACCTATATTCTCGATCTCGGACGCCATCTCGGCGAGGAAGTGACCCTCAAGGGGTGGCTCTACAACAAGCGGTCCAGTGGAAAGCTCGCTTTTCTGGAGGTACGGGACGGCTCGGGCCTGATCCAGGCGGTCGTCTCCAAGAAGGAGGTCGACGAAGAGACCTGGGCCGCTGCGGAATCGGTCACGCAGGAGTCATCGATCATCCTCACGGGAGTCCCCCGCGAGCATCCCAAACGTCCTGGGGTCTACGAGCTGGATGTGCGGACCCTGACCATCGTTCAGCTGACCCACGACTACCCGATCAGCCCGAAGGAGCACGGCGTCGAGTTCCTGATGGATCACCGCCATCTTTGGCTCCGATCCCGGCGACAGCACGCGATCCTGCGGGTCCGCCACGAGATCATTCGAGCCGTCCGCGACTTCTTCGACCAGCGTGGCTTCATCCTCTGCGACACGCCAGTCTTCACCCCGGCGGCCTGCGAAGGCACGACGACGCTCTTCGAGGTCAATTACTTCGATGAGAAGGCCTATCTGACCCAATCTGGCCAGCTCTACAATGAAGCGACCGCCGCCGCCTTTGGCCGCACCTACTGCTTCGGTCCCACCTTCCGCGCCGAGAAGTCCAAGACGCGACGCCATCTGACCGAGTTCTGGATGGTCGAGCCGGAGGTCGCCTACGCGCAGCTCGACGACATCATGGTCCTCGCCGAGAACTTCCTCGCGCATATTGTGACGCGAGTCCTCGAGTCGCGACGGGAAGAGCTGGCGATCCTCGAGCGGGATATCAGCAAGCTGGAGTCGATCCTCCCTCCTTTCCCGCGACTCTCGTATGACGATGCCGTCAAACTCCTCCACGAGGGGCATGAGAAGGGACTGGTCGAGCACCGCTTTGAGTGGGGCGGAGACCTCGGCTCTCCGGATGAGACCTACCTCTCCGGGCTTTTCGATCGTCCGGTCATGGTCCACCGCTATCCAGCGGCGATCAAGGCCTTCTACATGGAGCCAGATCCAGCGCGACCGGATCTGGCCCTCTGCGTCGATGTCCTCGCTCCGGAAGGGTATGGAGAGGTGATTGGGGGAGGAGAGCGGATGTCCTCGCTCGAGCTGCTGCTGCAGCGGATCCACGAGCACCAGCTTCCCCCGGACGCCTTCGATTGGTACCTCGATCTGAGAAAGTATGGCAGCGTTCCGCACGCCGGATTCGGAATGGGAATCGAGCGATGTGTCGCCTGGGTCTGCGGGCTTGACCACGTCCGCGAGACGATTCCCTTTCCCCGCATGCTCTACCGGCTCAACCCGTAGAGAGAAGGAGAAAGCGCATGCTCAACCAACGGACGCACGCGACGATCGTCGGCGTCTTGATGGACCTTGGCGCCGATCGTCGCGGCGTCGATATGGGTCCGTCGGCCATTCGGGTCGCCAATCTCAACGAGCGGCTGCGTGAGTTGGGCTACCAGGTGACCGATGCCGGTAACATCAGCGTTCGGAACGCCGAGATGATGGCGATCAGTGATCGACGTCTCAAGTATCTGCCGGAGATTTCGAGTGCGTGCCGGACGCTGGCGGAGCGGGTCGAAGAGGTCTTGGAGTTGGGAGCGATCCCGATCGTGCTGGGTGGAGACCATTCGATCGCGATCGGGACCGTCTCTGGACTGGCAGCCTACCACCGCCGCCGCGACCAGCGCGTCGGCGTGATCTGGTTCGACGCCCACGGCGACATGAACACTCCCGAGACCTCTCCCTCTGGCAACATTCACGGAATGCCTTTCGCTGCAATTCTTGGCCACGGCGATGAGGCCCTCACGGGAATTGGCGGATATGCTCCGAAAGTGTCGCCGGAAGATTGCGTGCTGATTGGAGCCCGCAGCGTCGATACCTCCGAGGCCGTCGCCATCCGCGCTTCCGGCATTCGGGTGGTAACGATGCGCGAACTGGATGAACGGGGGATGAGCGCGGTCATGGACGAGGCGATGTGGCTCGCCTCGCGGCGGACGGCCGGATTCCATGTCACCATGGACATGGACTTTGTCGATCCGGCGTTCGCACCCGGCGTCGGCACTCCCGTGCCAGGTGGACCAACCTACCGGGAAAGCCACCTTGCCATGGAGAAGATTGCCGATTCAGGAAAGATGTTGTCGTTTGAGTTGACCGAGGTCAATCCCGTGCTCGACATCTCCAATCGCACCGCCGAACTGGGTGTAGAGCTGATCCTCTCCGCCTTTGGAAAGAAGATCCTCTGATGCGACGTGGCCAGCAGAGGGCAGAAAACAGAGAAGAAGAGGAAGGATCCAATTGGCCGGGAAGATCACGATTGCAGTCCTCTTTGGCGGGCGTTCGGGTGAGCACGAGATCTCGCTCCGCTCGGCGGCCTCGATCCTGAGCGCCCTCCATCCGGAGAAGTATCAAGTCGTCCCGATCGCCATTCGTCCGGACGGCCACTGGGTGACGCTCCCCCCGGAGAAGCTGCCGCTGGCGGTGGGGGAGGTGCCCCCACCGGTGGAGATGGTCCACCAAGCAGAGGTCGCAGTCCTCCTCTCCGCCGATCCGACAATGGGAGGGCTGCACTTCCCGGGCTGGAAGGGGGAAGGCGGTGGGTGGACGCAGCAGAAGATCGATCTCGTCTTTCCGATCCTCCACGGGACCTACGGGGAGGATGGAACTCTCCAGGGGCTGCTTGAACTGGCAGATCTGCCCTACGTCGGCTGTGGCCCCCTCGCCGCGGCGACCGGAATGGACAAGGTTGTCATGAAGCGACTCTTCGAGCAGGCCGGTCTGCCCGTCGTCCCCTATCGGGCGGTCTTCCGGCATCACTGGGAGTCGGACCCAGCGGGAGTCGAGCAGTCGTTGATCGACGCACTCGGGCTGCCCTGCTTCGTCAAACCGGCCAACCTCGGATCATCGGTCGGGATCTCCCGCGCGACCGATTCTGACTCGCTGCGGGAAGCATTGACCCTGGCGGCCCGCTACGACCGGAAGATGATCGTCGAGCAGGCCGTCAAGGCCCGGGAGATCGAAGTCAGCGTCCTTGGCAATGAGACACCGCGCGTCAGCCTGCCAGGGGAGATCGTGCCCCCGGCCGTCTCGTTTTATGACTATCGCGCCAAGTACCTCGACGCGAACGGTGCTCGCCTGCTGATCCCGGTCGACCTCCCGCCAGCGCTGACCGCTACAGTCCAGGATCTGGCCCGACGCGCTTTCGAGGCGATCGACGGCGCGGGACTCGCCCGTGTCGACTTCTTTCTTGAACCAGAGACCGAGCAGATCTACGTCAACGAGATCAACACCATGCCCGGATTCACCTCGATCAGCATGTATCCGAAGCTCTGGGAGGCGAGTGGGCTCTCCTGCCGCGACCTGATCGACCAGTTGATCGACCTTGCCCTCTCGCGCCATCGCGACAAGCATCGGACCTCCACCCATTACTCCGGGCAGTGAGCCGGGAGGGGATCTCTATTCCTCCCACCCCTCGTCTCACCGAGGCAGGTCTTTTGTGCAAATCGAGAGGGGAGGGCTACCCTCGCGGATCTCCCTCCCCTCTCGATTTGACATTACGAAGTACACACAGGGGATCGATCGATCCCAAGACCAACTACGGGGTAACCTTAATCAGAACAACGACGAAGGTAAAGATGACCAGCGTCTCGATGAAGGCCAATCCGAGAATCAGCGCCAACTGAATCCGGTTGTAGGCGCTGGGGTTCCGCGCCATGCCCTCGCACGCCGCCGAGGCCACCTTGGCCTGTCCCAGTCCGCAGAGGCCGGCCGCAATCGCAAAGCCGACGCCAGCGGCGAGGAAGCCGAGACCACGGCTGGTATCCCCACTCGCGGCCGCGCCGCCGTCCTGGGCCATCGCCGTCACCGCCGAAAAGAGAACGGCCATGCCGCTCATGACAATCCGCATCAGATTCTTCTTCATTAGGATCGATTCTCCTGCCTGACCTTGGCCAGGCCGATTCTGTTGCCCCTCTCCCATTCCTCTCAAGGTCCTGGAGGGAGCGACCTCACGCGACAAGACGACCCTGCCCCTTTCTCCCACAGAAGAAAAATAAGAAGTCGGAGAGAGGGCCAACAATCATCTTGACTGAAGGAAGCACGCGAAGGCCGCGCGGGAAAGAATCGGAGTTCGGTAGAAGGGCGACGCCAGGGTTGCCAGACCGATCTTTGGGAGATGGTCGGCGCCACGCTGCGTAATCACATCGACAGAACAGAACCCCCGTCTCTCCCCGGAAAGACCGCCAGCGCTCCCGTCGATCCATCGCCGTTGCGATGGAATGTCTTAACAAAGATCGGTGAGCCGCACGTCAGTGGGCCAACGCTTCTCCCGAATGGGCGGCGACTCCCCCCTCGTGCGCGTGCTCCTCCCCGTGGTGCTCGTCGGAATGGTGTGAGACCTCTCCAAGGTAGACCATCGAGAGCACGATGAAGATGAAGGTCTGCAGGAAGGACGTCAGCAAGCCGAGCGGCATCAGCAGAACGGGAACGCCGATGCTGACCATCGAAGAGATCGCTCCGCTGACCTGCTCCTCCCCGTAGATATTCCCGAAGAGGCGCATGCTCAGACTGAGAATTCGGGCAAAGTTGCTGACCAGCTCGATCGGGAACATGAGCGGTGCCAACCAGAGGACCGGCCCCGCGAAGTGGCGCAAGTGGCCAAAGAGGCCATTCTCCCGGATCCCAACATAGTTATAGTAGAGAAAGGAGGTGATGGCGAGAGCGAGCGTCACATTGAAGTTGGCCGTGGGAGGCACCATGTCGGGGAGCATCCCGGTCAGGTTACAGAGCAGGATCAGCAGCCCGAAGGTGGCGACGACCGGAAAGTGGCGCAGCCCCTTCGGCCCAACCAGGTCGGCGAGCAGCCCGCGGACGGCCTCGACACCCACCTCAAATGTCTGTTGTCGACTGCTGGGCGACTCGGTCGAGAGCTTCCCGCGGAGGATCCCGAGGAGAACCACCGCCACCAAGGCGACAAAGAGGAACATGACCACGTGGGTGGGAATCGGCAGGTGGCCGGCGGCGAGGTATTGATCGTAGGTCAACCCCTCTCCGGGCCAGTGGTCCCCGAACACCTTGACCGCGCGGTAGATGGGCGGCATCAGGCTGCTCTGGAGCTGGTAGACCGCCGGGCCAAACCATCCGTTGACCCATTCGACCAGCACCGGAACGTGCTCACCGTGCCCGCCCCCGTGCCCTTCTTCAGCGGCGTGCCCTCCCTGCATCAGTGTCGTCAGAAGCATCATGGTCTCTACTCGTTTCGTCTATGGGTTTTTGTCCGTGTCTGTTCTGGGAAGATCTTCCCTCTTCTCTGTCTCGCCTTGCCGATCGTCCATCTCCGGCGGGGCCAATGCGGCCTCATCTTCGGGGGGAGCCTGCCGGACGGCCCGGAAGAAGATTGCCCCCGCCTCGATCAAGACTCCACCGACATAGGCCGAGAGGCCAATCGCCAAGCCGATCGGGTCAGCCACCCGCCACCACAGCGCGACGCCAATGCCAGCCCCGACGAGGGCGTATCGCAGAAAGAGGCGAAGGACCGTACCAGACGGGACCGGGCTATCCCCACTCGCCGCCGCCGCGAGGATCCCCTTGATGCTGCTGGAGAGCCAACGCTGATTGACATGTCCCAGGATCCCCCCGATCCCGATGCCGATCGTCATCTTTGTCGTTCCAAGCGGGAGACTGACCAAGAGGGCCAGCCCCAGCACGATCAGACGATTTCGGTGAAGCCGACGTTCGAGCGCAGCCTCTTCCTGGGACGGCAACGGCGATGGGACATCATCAGAAGTAAGCACGATAGTACCCTCTCCACCGCCCGCTTCGCAACTCCCTCGAACGCCGCACGTCCGTCCGCGTCATCCCCCGACGTGAACCGCCGGGCGTCGCGTCGGTTCGGGTTCGGCCTGCCGAAGCACTTCCCGCGTCATTGGAGCGGTATCCCCTTCCCCCAGAAAGATGAAGCGCAAGACGTAGGTCACCGGATTGCCCTCCGTCCAACCGAAGTAGGCGTGCGGGATCTGCCCCGTGACATCCCGCACGTGAAGCAGAAAGGCTGCGATGGCGTTTGGAATCGAGGGGCTCGTCGTGCGCAGCACCCGATGCTGGCCAATCTGTACCCCTCGGACCCGCAAGCTGCCGGAAAATTCGGAGACGTCACCGAGTCTCACTTCGAGAAAGATGATCGGGTCCTCGTTCGGGATGTGGTTGTTCCAGCGCTCCTTCTTCTCCTTGAGTCGATACTCATCTTGGTCTCCCCGATCCGGTCGACTGGCAATGATGCGGATCGTGCCCTCACTGACCCCATCGAGAATGGCCTTCGCCGTTTCATTGAGTTCAACTCCCTCGATGCGCAATTCCGTCGAGCGGACCGAACGCGAGATGAGCGAGGTGAGGATGATGCCGCCGATGAAGAAGGACGCAATCTTGATGCCTTCCGGACGTTCGACAAGGTTGACCAGTGTTGTGTAGGCAAAGGCCAGCGTAATCAACAGGAACGGGTACCGCAGCAGACGCTTCTCCCAGACGGCCAACATCACCGCGAGCGAGGCGGAACTCATCAGGACCAGGACGCCGGTCGCATAGGCCCCTCCCTGCGCGTCGACATCGGCATCGAAGAGAATCGTCACGAGAAAAGCGATCAGACTGAAGACCACCACCAGCGGCCGCGTCGCCCGTGCCCAGTCCGGTGCCATCCCGTACCGGGGAAGATACCGCGGCACCAGATTGAGCAGCCCAGCCAAGGCCGATGAGCCCGCAAACCAGAGGATGGCGATCGTGCTCAAATCGTAGACGGTCCCGAAGAGATCCCCGTAAAAGTGGTGGGCCAAGTAGGCGAGCGCCCGTCCATTGGCCTCCCCGCCCGGGGTAAACTTCTCCGGAGCGATCAGAAAGGTCGTCACCACGCTGCTCAAGAGGAGCATGACGCTCATGATCAATGCGGCGCCGAGGAGCAACTTCTGGCCAGCCCGAATCCGTCCCCGTGGCCGGACCGGATCATCTCCCGGCGCTCCCTCGACCTGTGGAATGACCAAGACGCCTGTCTCGAAACCCGAGAGGCCCAGTGCCAGCTTGGGAAAGAGGAAGAGGCTGATCCCCACCATCAACCAGGGGCTCCCTTGCGCTTCGGGAATCGCCCACAAGGCCTCTTTCCAGGCCACCCAGTAGGTTGGGTGCAGAGCAATCTCCGTGATCCCCCGCGCGATCACCACCAGGTTGACGCCGAGGTAGACAAGGACGAGAAAGACCGCCAGCCCGATCACCTCCCGGAAGCCCTTCAAGAAGAGCGCGCCGAGAAAGGCGACGAGGGCCAGTGTGATCAGTACCCGATGATGCTCAAAGAGCTTTGGCGCAAGGGGATTTTCGACGATGTGGGCGGTCGCATCGGCGGCCGAGAGCGTGATGGTGATGATGAAGCTCGTCGCTCCAAATCCGAGCTGGACGAGGACAAAGAGCTTCCCTCGCCAGCGTGGAAGCAGGTCCTCGAGCATCGAGATCGATCCCTCCCCGTGCGGACTCTCCTTGGCGACCCAATGGTAGACCGGGAGGGCCCCAAAGAGGGTCAGCAGTACCAAGACCAATGTCGCGATCGGAGAGAGGGCGCCAGCAGCGAGAAAAGCGATTCCGGGCTGATACCCGAGCGTCGAGAAGTAGTCGACCCCGGTCAGACACATCACTTTCCACCAGGGATAGGTTGGATGGCGAACCTCTTCTTCCGACCCCGCGCCCGCCATCAACCAATCTTTCAACCACGCGCGATTCGCCTCCATACCGCTGCCACACTCCCATTCAACCGGCCCTCTTCAAGTGGGCCCGAGAATCCCTGCGCCACTGACTCTTACCGCTTGCCCCACTCCTGCCATTCCGGGTACACACTCCGGGAAAATCAGTAATCATACGGGATCGAAGAGGGGATGCCAACCATCCTGCCAAGTAACTACTCACGGAGAGGAAAATCTGAAAATAGACCAAGCCGACCAGAGACCGATGTCAGAACGGAAGAGAAGACATGATTACACCACTGAGTTGCTCTGTGCTGCAATCACCCCTTCCTCACTGTGAGTAGTTACCCTGCCAAGCCAGATGGGGATCACGGCGCCGACGCCGGTCAGCAGACGCTCAACGAAAGGCGCCCATCGCCGCACCAGCATAGCCTGTCATCTCCAGATAGCCACGCCCCCGACGATCTCCCTCGATGATGATCGCGCCCTCCCAGTAGGTGACGCGGGTCGATTCATTGGTCTGAAGCTCCTGGGAGTCGATCGCCGCACGCGCTGTCAATCGCCAACCAAGCGAGGGCAGTTCGATCTGCCAGCGAACGGGGTAGGTCGCGCCACTGGCTGGTGAACGCCAGAACCCCACGGGAATCAACCGGAATTGATCCGCGCGCAGCCTCGTGGCCCGGCCATCCTGTGCCACCCAGACGCCATTCGAGTGTGGGTCGGTCACTCCGTCGTCCCGGCGAAACTGATAGAGCATGAGTTCCGATCCATCTTCCAACTGAATCGAGAGCCAGTCCCAGCCCTTCTGCCCTTTCTCGAGAAAGCTGGTCCCAAACTCGTGGTCCATCCAACTGACCCCTTCGACCTCGAACCGTTCTTCCCCTACCTGAAGAGTTCCCTTCGTCGCCAACCGGGTCAACGAGTAGTAGTGAGAAGCGTTCCCCGGGGTCTTGCCTTTCTGGCTGACCCCCTTCTCGCCTTGGACGACGACCGGCTTGGTCGGCTCCAAGCGCAGGTCGATCTTCATCCCCTCGTCGGCCGCACGGAGGAGGTGGCCAGACCCGCTCTCATCGAGCCGTGCCTCCCAGCCCTCATTCCAGACCCGGTACCGTTCGACCTCCGCGCCGGCCCAGCCAATCCCTGCCCGATTGAGCTTCTCGGCGTGCCGAAATCGCTTTCCTTCCAGGTCTGTTACAGCAAAGTGGGCCGTGTAGAGATCGCGTACCGCCCAGCGGGACGGGTTGACGGGTGCCGACTCAACCCCAACGCGGAAGAAGGTCAACTGGTACCCAAACCGACGGCCGTCGCGAGTCGCGAGATTGCCGGTGTAGTACCACCATTCGATCTTGTAGTCGGGGTGAGCGCCGTGATCCTTCGGGAAGGTGAACGTGTAAGGGGGGAGGGCCTTTTTCCAGGGCTCCTCTTGGGGAGGAGGAGGATCGATCGGATCGACGGTACTCGCTGGTGTCGCCACTCCCCAGACGAGACCGATCAACAACAGGAGTTGGAACGCTCTTGCCGACCGATTGACATTCACGATGCTTCCTCTTCGATTGATCAAGGTGCCCACTCCTCCCGTGTTGGACCGGTCTTGGCTCGCGAGCGGGTCGCGTACCGGGCCGGATAGAGGCCCGCGAGCACCGTCGCCAACATCAACAGCAACGAGGACTGCGCCAGGAATCCAACCGGGAGATGGAACTGGATCGTCCATCCAAAACTCTGCACATTGATCACATAGATCAGCAATTGCGAGAGCAGCAACCCGATGACCAGCCCCACCGCCTGACTGACCGCCCCCAGCAGCCCTGCTTCAAGCATGACCATTTTGCGCAACTGACGTCGATCCGTGCCAATCCGTCGCAGAATCGACAGCTCGTGCTCCCGCTCCAGGATCAGGGTCAGCAAGGTCGAGGCCACCCCCAGAATCGCGACAAAAATCGCAATCAGCTCGAGCGCGTAGGTGATCGCGAACGTACTGTCGAAGATTCGCAGCACCTCCTGACGAATCGATCGGTTGGTATAGGCAAGCACGCGCCACTGGTCACCGAAGCTGGTGAGGAGGTCCTCGCGGACGCGGTCTGGGTCGGCCCCCTCGCGCAGATAGACGGTCAGGCTGGTCGGTTGCGGCTCCCCCCAGTACCTGGCGAAAGTTCCCCGATCCATGACGAGGATGCCCCGATCACTCGAGTAGTCATAGTAAACAGCCGCGACCGTGAACGAGACCTCCCCGCGCGGAGTCCGCAGCAAGACCCGGTCTCCCGGCCCCTTGCCATGCCGGATCGCGAAGCTCTCGGAGACGACCACCGCGTCCCGACCGATCGCCTGCTCCATGGCCCGGCGCGACTCTTCCTGCGCGGCTGGTGCCTTGAAGAGCAGCGTGCCATAGCGCAGCAGAATGGCGAACTCGCCAGTCCCGATCGTCACCAAGCCTTCCCCATAGGCGAGATCGAAATTGCGAAAGCGATCGACCGCCGTCACCGCGGGATGGGCCGAGACGATCTTCTCCACTTCCGGGGAGAAGACGACATCGGTGGCGACATTGTTGCGCGTCGCCGGCCGCAGATAGAGGTCCGCCTGCAGGGTCTGTCCAACCCAGTAGATGACCGTCTCGCGGAAGCTGCCGATCATGATCGCAATCGCCACCATCATCGAGAGGCTGACCGCGAGCGCTCCGACCGAGATCGAGAGGCGTGGGATCGACCCCGAGAGGTTGGCATTGGCCAAGCGCCCGACGACCCCAAAGACCGCAAAGAGAGGCCGATGACCCAACCGCCCCAGCCCAAAGAGCACGGCCGGAATCAGCCCAGATGCGCCAAAGACCACCGCCAGCGCCGCCCCATACCCCCCGACGGGAAGCCCTCCCACCGGTGGCCAGCTCGCCATCCAGGCCGCCATCCCGAAGAGCAGCAGTGGCGCAACCACACTGCGGATCCGCAGCCGAAAGCGGGTCCCCAACTGATCGCTCCCCCGCATCGCCGCAGTCGGGGCGACCCGCGAAGCCTCCAGCGCCGGCACCGCCGCCGCCAACAAGCAGAGCGGCAGGCCAATCCCGAAGGCGAGGAGCATCTCCCCGCTCCCCAAGGACTGTGGCGCCGCCGCCGAGGCGATGTAGAGCGATTCGACCGTCGTCGACGTCAGCTTGATCGCTCCGTAAGCCAGCCACTGCGCCAAGAAGAGTCCGATCCCGGTCCCGACCACCGCCAACCCGGCCGCCTCCCCGAGGAAGAGCGCAAGAATCTTGCGGCGGCTGACCCCCATCGCCCGCAACGTGCCAATCTCCTGCCGCCGCGTGATCACCGAAATGGAGACCGTGTTGTAGATCAGAAAGAGCCCGACCAGAAGGGCAATCCAGGAGAGCGCCGAGAGGTTGAAGTGAAACGCCTCGAGCATCCGTTCGACTTGCGCACCCCGCCTGCCTGGGCGCTGAACCGTCATCCCCGCCGGGAGTCGCGATCCAATCTCGCGCTCAACCTCCCCGATCCGCCCTCCGTCCTTGAGAAGGATCTCTAAGCGATCGATCCGGCCGAGCCGTTGCAGCGCCCACTGCGCCGCCGCAATATCCATCAGAAGAAAATTGCCCTCAGAGGCACGGGCAGGCCCCTGGTCGAGCAGCATTCCCCGCACTCTGTAGCGGGCGGCCCGATCCCCGATCGTCAGCTCAATCTCATCCCCCGTCCGCAGTCCGCTGCGACGCGCGTACTTCTCGGTGACGATCAGCCCTTGGGCATCGATCAACAGCTCGAGAAACTGCTGGGGCGTCGGGTCCTCTCCTCCAAATTCGAGCAGGTTGTAGTCGCGAAAGGAGCGATCCCGGAGAATGTCCACCCCGAGCAGTCGCAATGTCTCCCGGCCCGCGGGCTGCCCATCCGCTCTCCGCCGGATGACCTCCGCCTCTCCCTCGATGACTGGCGTGATCTGTCCATACTCGCGCAACCACTGGAGATCCGTCAGCAATCCCTCCTCGAGTCCCAACCCCGCTCCGACCACCTCCAGCGAGGCACGCCCCGAGACTGTCTCGATCGCCCGCTCAAAACCTCGAACTGAACTCCGGTTGGACAATTGAATGTCCACCACAACCGCGATTCCCAGGGCTATGCCGACTATGGTCGAGATCGAACGGACCCGCTCCCGCCGCAGGTGGCGCACGATGAATGTCTGAAAAAGTTTCATGCCTCCCTGATCCATCTGACCATCAATTCCGTTCGAGGGTCAGACCGGCCCTCCTCATCTCACTCTGCGAATCTTCCAGAATCCGACCATCCTTCATCCGCAGAACCCGGTGGGCCGTCGCGGCAATCTCCTCACTGTGCGTCTCCTGCAGTATCGTCAACCGCGACTCGCGGTTGAGTTGCTGCAGGATCGACAAAACGATCTCTCCGTTGGTCGAATCGAGGTTCCCGGTCGGCTCATCCGCGATCAACAATGCCGGCTGGTGAATAATCGCCCGCGCAATCGCTGCCCGCTGCATCTCTCCTCCCGAGAGCTGCGCCGGATAGTGCCCCAGACGATGGCCCAACTGCACCTGCTCGAGGAGCGCCTGCGCCCGCGCCGCGCCCTCCTTTCCGCTCTTCCCCGACAAGAGGAGCGGCAGCTCGACATTCTCCTGTACCGTCAACGTCGGCAGCAGGTTGAAGAACTGAAAGACAAATCCCAATCGCTCCCGCCGCAGCGCCGTCAATCCCTCTTCTGTCAGTTGGTTGATCTCGCGCCCCTCAATCTTGACGCGTCCAGCGGAAGGCAGGTCCATCGCCCCGCAGAGGTGGAGCAGCGTCGACTTGCCACACCCGGAGGGGCCCATCAACGTGACAAAGGCCCCTTCTTCAAGCGTCAGGGAGACGTCCCGCACTGCCTCGACTGCTGTCTCTCCCCCTTCGTACCTCTTGCTGACCCCTTCCAACTCAAGAATGGTCACGATCCCCCCTCTTGGCCCCTTCTGATACTCTCCGGAAATGATCCAGCACCACTTGATGGCGGTAGGTGAACATCCTGGTCAGTTTTGCCCGCGTGAAGATCCCGCCAGCCAGCTGCCCCAACCATCCGAGGGGTAAGGCATACTCGATCTCGTCGATCATCCGCGTCGTTCCCCGCTCCGTTCGCTCGAATCGATGACGATGCAACCAGTAGGCAAACGGCCCCTCGCGTTGCTGATCCACAAAGAGGTACGGCGGATCATAGGCGACATGCTCCGCCACCCACGTCTTCCAGAACGGGCCCGCTTGGACGCGAAAGACGACCCGTGTCCCCACAGCCAAACTCTCCCCCCGCTCGACCATCTGCACCTTCTCCCAGGGGGGCGTCAACTTCTCGACTGCCCCCGGTGCCTCATGCCACGCAAAGACCTCTTCTGGACTTGCCGGTACTTCTGATTCCCAGATAAATCGTTGTCGCTCCACTGCCCTTCTCCCCCCTGTTCACTACCCCAGATGCCCTCTCTGCTCCCGTGAGACAATCTGTCTATACCACATCACGATGCGCTGCTTCTCCCCCTGACAAGAAGTCACATCGTAGAAGTCTGTCCAGGTCATGTCAATCTATTTGTCCAGATATTGCGGCCAACCCAGACCCTTGAACAGAAAAACCAAGATTTTGTCACAATATGAATCTTGACAAAATCTTGGCATCGACATATTGTTCATTCTGTTCTGGAAAAAGACCGGGCCCCGGATCGCAGTCGATGATCGTGGTTGTGAGTGATGACGAGGTCCAGAAGCAAGAGCCCGGCAGGGTGGTTCGATTGATCGGCAGAAGAGAGAGAAGGATTCGGGAATAGAAGAATGTATGAGATCGGGACTGAATGGTCTCATTTCAAGTTTCAATGAAGGAGAGAGGTAAAACCATGTTGAAGAATCGAGTGATGGCAGGTGTGATGGTTCTGGCGTTGGCGCTTCTGGTAATGCCGGTTGAGGCCAATCCAGAGAAGAAGGACATTGTCGATACTGCAGTTGGTGCGGGCAGCTTCAATACCCTGGTGACGGCGGTCAAGGCGGCGGGCCTGGTCGAGACGCTCAAGGGCAAGGGCCCCTTCACCGTCTTCGCTCCGACAGATGAGGCCTTCGCCAAGCTCCCCAAGGCGACTCTTGATGGGCTCCTCGCTGACAAGCAGGCATTGACCAAGGTTCTGCTCTATCACGTTGTCGCTGGTAATGTCATGGCCAAGGATGTCGTTAAGCTGACTGAGGCCAAGACGGTTCAGGGTTCCGCCGCCAAGATCACGGTCAAGGACGGGGGAGTCAAGGTCGACAACGCCAATGTAGTCAAGACCGACATCGAGTGCACCAACGGCGTGATTCACGTCATCGACACGGTCATCCTTCCCAAGTAATTGTGAATGAACCCCACCGGCTGGATGGATCAGATCTGCCGGTAGTGAGTCCGATACCGGAATGGCGACCTGACTGGGGGGCAACCCCTGACTCAGGTCGCCATTTTGCACTCTTCCAACCCTGAGTGTGAGTGGTCGAGCGGGCCGGTTTCTCAGACCTGGAGACCCAAGACTGGAGACCCAAGACTGGAGACCCAAGAGAGGATGAGCGAGATGGTAGAGCAAAAGAAGGAGCGGGTCTATGTCATCTTCGGCGCAACAGGGGGGATTGGAGGAGCCTTGGCTCGTCGTCTCCTGGCAAATGGCGCTGGGGGAGGAGACCAACTGCTGCTGGTCGCGCGAAACGAGGAGCGACTGCGCGCCCTGACCGAAGATCTTCGGAGTGGACATCCAACGGCCAGCATCGATCAACGGGTGCTTGACGCGACCGACGTGGCCGCGGTCGAGGCCTTTCTCGAAGAGGTTGCGACAACTTATGGCGCGCTGGACGGGGTTGCCAACTGCATCGGATCGATCCTCTTGAAGCCGATCCACCTGACGTCAGAGGCGGAGTGGGCCAGCACGATCCAGATCAATCTCGGCAGCGCCTTCGCCGTGACACGAGGGGCCATCAAGGCGATGATCCGCACGGGACAGATTGGGGGATCGATCGCGCTCGTCTCGTCGGCGGCAGCACAGATTGGGCTGGCAAACCACGAAGCGATCGCCGCCGCCAAGGGAGCGATCCAAGGGCTGGTCCTCTCCGCCGCGGCGAGCTATGCCTCGCGCGGGATCCGCGTCAACGCCGTAGCTCCTGGGCTGGTCCGAACCCCAATGACCAGCCGAATTACCGGCAATGAAGCCTCACTGAAGGCCTCGACCGCCATGCACGCGCTCGGGCGGATCGGGGAGCCGGAGGACGTCGCCTCTGGTCTCGCTTGGCTGCTCGACCCGGCCCAGTCCTGGGTCACCGGTCAGATCCTCGGCATCGACGGGGGCCTTGGCTCCGTCCGCGGGCGCTGATCGACCGCGCAACTGCTCACCGCGGCCCAGCGCGGCCCAGCGCGGCCCAGCGCGGATAGAGAAGTGGGAGAATCGTAACGATTTCGCAAATCTTTGAGCGTAAAGAGATTTCATTCATCGACTGTACGCAGACTTTACTGATGATCAGCTGCTGGGAATCGCGGTCACAACTGCTACCCTAAGCGGGTCACGAAAGATCGATTGGAGAAGAGAAGAGAGGAGCAGGAAGAGGATGATTACCAACAAGATTTCGGATCAGACGCTGAAGATGCTCAACAAGTTATCGACAGAGCAACGCGCCAAGGTCGACCAGGTGGTCAAGACGCACGTTCAGGCCTGCCTGCGCAATGGGAGCCCGCTCGAGAGCTTTGATCGCCTCTTGATCGAGGCGGTCGAGGTGGTCAAGTTGGAGGAGCGCTCTCCTGAGACCCGCTACGACTTCGTGCGCGGCGTCGAGCCCTTCCGCCACTACGAGCAGTACACCAGTCCGCGCGAGTTGTAGTCCGGACTGTTCGGGAGTACCGAGCAGAGAGTTCGGATCGTGAATGTGAGTGGGTCGTGAGCCATGTCCGAACCGTCAATCTCTGTCTGGATTCCGGGAGATCAGCTCCTGCCTGCTCACCCGGCGATTGTGGCGGCCGAGCAGGAAATCGGCCGGGGAAAAGTCCGAGTCGTGATGGTCGAATCACGCTCCCGACTGGCCCGTTACCCCTATCACCAGCAGAAGCGCGTCTTCGTCCTCAGCGCGATGAGGCACTATGCACGGTCACTGCGTGAAGAGGGATATCAAGTTGACTATGTCAGCGCCCCCTCGATCCGTGCCGGGATTGGGGAGCACCTCGCGCGAGTTCGTCCGACACGGCTGCTGACGATGGCGGCGAGCGAAGCAGCCGCTCGCCGCTTCCAGACAGATGTCCTTCCCGGACTGCTCGCCTCTCACTGCCAGTCAGATTCCAGCAGCTCCCCAGATCCACTCGTCATTCTTCCCAATAGTCAGTTCCTGTCAGAGCGCTTCAATCCAGTTCCCGGTGCTTCCCCAGGAAAGCGGGTGGTCATGGAGACGTTCTACCGGGCAATGCGCCGCCACTTCCAGGTGCTGATGGACGCGGACGGGGGGCCGGCGGGAGGCCAGTGGAACTATGACGAGTTGAACCGCAAACCGCTGCCCAAGCGGATCGATCTGCCCACAACGCAAGGCTGGGAGCCGGACGAGATCACCACGCAGGTCATCGCCGAAGTGGAGGCGGCGGGGGATGCCCTGCCCGGCTACGGCTCCGCCCGCGGGTTTCGCTGGGCGGTGACCCACGAAGAGGCCCAAGAGGCACTCAAGCGTTTCCTCGCGGAGAGGTTGCGGGACTTTGGCCCCTACGAGGACGCGATGACGATGCGTTCGGCGAGCCTCTTCCACTCGCTCCTCTCCCCCTATCTCAACCTGGGCCTGCTCGATCCACTGGAGACGATCCGCGCAGCGGAGGCAGCCTACCGTCGTGGGGAGGCGCCGATCCACTCGGTAGAGGGTTTTGTGCGGCAAATTCTTGGTTGGCGCGAGTATATCTACTGGCAGTACTGGCAGCAGATGCCTGGCCTCCAGCAGGCCAACGCCTGGCAGGCGGAGCGCCCGCTGCCCGGGTTCTTCTGGAGTGGGAAGACTGGGATGAACTGCCTGCGCCACGTCCTCGAACGGGTGCTCTCGGATGGCTACAGCCACCACATCGAGCGGTTGATGGTGCTCTGCAATTTTTGTCTGCTGAGTGGAATCAAGCCGAACGAGGTCTCCGATTGGTTCATGGCGCTCTATCTCGACGCCTTCGAGTGGGTCGTCCTGCCGAACGTCATCGGGATGGGGTTGAACGCGGATGGCGGGCGAACCGCGACCAAGCCCTACGTCGCCTCGGGCAGCTACATCAACCGGATGAGCGACTACTGCCGGGAATGTCGATTCGATCCCAAGCAACGGACTGGAGAGGATGCGTGCCCATTCAACTTCCTCTACTGGAACTTTCTCTTGACGCACGAGCAGACGCTGCGGGCCAACCCGCGGCTGGGCCCGGCCGTCCTCGGCCTCAACCGGATCGAAGAGAAGGAGCGGGGAGAGCTTCGCGCCGCGGCGACCCGCTTTCTCGATCAGCTCTCGCCGGACGTCTCGTAGAGTGGAAAGGCATGCCTTTTGACAGCTTGACAAGGTATGCTGTCGAGGCCGGAACGGTCCTTGGGGCTGTTCTTCAGAATTGGTCGGAGGAGTCAGATGGTGGAGAATCGAGCAGCGAACTGGTTTCAGAGATACGCCTGGGGAGTCCTGGGGTACAACCTGCTGGTGATCGTCTGGGGAGCCTACGTGCGGGCCAGCGGATCCGGGGCGGGCTGTGGCAGCCATTGGCCGCTCTGCAATGGCGAAGTCGTGCCACGAACCCAGACGATGGCGACAATCGTCGAGTTCTCCCATCGGCTGACGAGCGGGCTGGCGCTCCTTCTGGTGGTGGGATTGGTGGTCTGGGCCTTTCGGGTCTTCGCGAAGCGCCACCCCGTCCGTCGTTTCTCCGTCCTCTCCCTCTTCTTCATCCTCACCGAAGCCCTGATTGGCGCGGGATTGGTCCTCTTCGAGTATGTGGCCATGAACCAGTCGGTGGCGCGAGCCTACTGGATGGCGGCTCACTTGGCCAACACATTCATTCTTGTCGGGTTCCTGACGCTGACCGCCTGGGCGGCGACATCTGATCTGCGACCGACCTTTTCCGGACAGCGCAAGATGCTCTACCTGGGCGGAGCCGCGCTGCTGGGTACGTTGCTGGTGGGGGTGAGCGGAGCGATCAGTGCGCTCGGGGCAACGCTCTTTCCGGTGACGTCGCTGGCGGAAGGGTTGCGGGCGGACCTTTCGGCAACGGCTCACATCCTCGTCCGGCTGCGGATCTATCACCCAGTGATTGCCGGGCTGGTGAGCGGACAGCTGGTCTTCACGGCAACGGCCATTCGCCTCTGGCGCGTCGGCCGCTGGACGACCCTCTTCTCACGCTCGCTCATCGCCCTGGTCGCCATTCAATTTTCGTGTGGACTGGTCAATCTGCTCCTGCACGCCCCGATCTGGCTGCAGCTTGTGCATCTTCTTCTCTCGGATCTGCTGTGGATCGCCTTGATCTTGCTGCTCTACAACGGGCTGGCGGTCCCGGCGCGCGCCGCGGTCGCCCGCATCACGGACCCAGTCCTGGCCTGACGATTTCGGAAGAGGCTGGAGAGCGCCTTCCTCAATATCCCAAGGAGGTCGATCGATGGAGATGAGTTCCCTTCTCGAACAATACCGCACCCAGACCGGCGAGACGCTGCGGGAGATCTCGGACCGAGCCCCGCTGCTGCTCGTCTTTTTGCGCCATTTTGGCTGAACGTTCTGTCGCGAGGCCCTCGCGGAGCTCAAGGCGCACCGCCCGGCCATTGAAGCGACAGGGACGCAGGTTGCGTTCGTGCACCAAGGCAGTGAAGAGATGGCGCGTGACTTCTTTGCGCGATGGGGAGATGCGGACCTGCCCCGCATCAGTGACTCTCAAGCCACCCTCTACCAGGCTTTCCAGTTACGGCGCGGCACTTTGGCGGAGATCTTCAATTGGAAGGTCTGGAAGCGTGGCTTCGAGAGCGCGATCCTGCGCGGTTTCGGCGTGGGCAAGCTGGTGGGGGATGGGTTTCGGATGCCGGGAACCTTCCTGATCTACCGTGGCCAAGTGCTGCAGGCCTACCGGCACGAAACACCCGCCGACCGACCCGATTATGTCGCCATGGCCTCCTGCGCCATCGATTGACCTGCCGCCTCAGGAAGAGGGAAAGTGGTAGGCGCCATAGTCGATGGTCAGGATATTGCGGCCGGAGATCTTGACCTTGGTGATCGACTCGTTGCGGCTGGGGAGCCAGTGGGTTCCGACCCTCCGGTAGGAGCGGACAAAGTCGATCCGTGAGATCCAGAAGGAAGGTGACTTCGCGAGCTGCCCGGCGATCCGGACGACGGCATAGGCCGTCGCGTCCACCCAGATCTTTCCCCGAAAGAGGTACTTGTCGATCCGTTTGGGCTCCACCTGGAGCACGAAGCAGCGGAGATTCTCGACGTGCTCCTCCCCGATGAGGGAGAAGGTGTAGTTGACGGGGGAGATGGCGCTGCGCTCCCGGTTGCGCCCGGCGGCAGACTCGACTTCGACCTCCATCAGCGGCTTGAAGACGCGATCGCGGACCAGAGAAGACCCTGTCTCAGAAAGAACTTGGAACTCCTTGGTGCTGGGAGGAGAGTAGCGCAGTTGCACCTCCGCCTCAGCGCGAACCTTCCCGTTCGAAGTCGTCACCCGATAGGTTGTCGGGACAACGTAGGCAGAAAGGCGTGCCTCCCGCTCCTGGCTGCTCTGGAGCAGGCGCGTGACGATCTCCTCGGCGCTTGGTCCGGTCGGCTTCTCAGCTCCTGTCCGAACCAAAGCCCGACCGGAGAGGGATGGCGAGGTGAAAGAGAGGAAGAGGACGAGCAGAAGGCACAAGGAAAAGAGCAGCTTCCAGAAGTTCCGTTTGACGCAGGGACGAGCTGGCCGCCCGGCGGCTCTCTCCTGCCGGCAAGGCAGAGGCAGACTGTCGGGGTGTGGGGGATAGAGCGTGGAGAGTTCCGAGATTCGATTCATATCCATTCGTGGAATCGGTGAGATCTCTCCCGGTGACGATGTCGCGTTCCAGATCACGGAAGCGGCACGGATCGCGGGGTTGTCATTCGAGCCAGGAGACATCCTGGTGATCGCGCAGAAAGTGGTCTCGAAAGCGGAAGGGCAACTGGTTGACTTGCGGACCGTCACGCCCTCGAAAGAGGCGCAGGAGATCGCCGTGCGCCAGCATCGCGACGCCCGGCTGGTCGAAGTGATCCTGCGGGAGTCCCGTTCCGTCCTGCGGCAAGATCATCACCTCCTCATCACCGAGACCCATCACGGGTTCGTCTGCGCCAACTCCGGGGTCGACCGCTCCAATGTCCCAGGCGAGGAGACGGTCTCGTTGCTGCCAGTCGATCCAGACGCCTCGGCGGTACAACTCGCGCGCGGCATTCACGAAAGAACGGGCGTCGAGATCCCCGTGATCATCACCGATACCTTTGGCAGAGCCTGGCGCGAAGGGCTGACCAACGCCGCCATCGGGCTGGCGGGAATGGCGCCCCTCGTCGACTACCGTGGGCAGCAGGACGATTATGGACACCCCCTCTCCGCCACGATCCTCGCGGTGGCTGACGAGATCGCCGCCGCCACCGGCCTGCTCATGGGAAAGACGGAGCGGGTTCCAGCCGTCCTCGTCCGGGGCTACCACTACTCACCTTGCCAAGCGACCGCCCGCTCCTTGATTCGCGCGCAGGAACGGGACCTCTTCCGCTGACTCGACCTCCTGATTATATCAGGCCGGGAGATACGCGCTCCAGAGGGCTTTGTAGTAGCGCATCAAGCGCAGGGGATCCGGGTTGTCTGGAATCTCCGCGAGCATATAGCGGTTGTACCCGGCGGACTTGATCAAACCGAAGACCTCTTTCCAGGGGTATTCCTGCTTCCAGAGTTCGTTGATATGGACGTTGCGCAACCAGGGACGGAGCATCTCGAAGCCCGGCCGGACCTGCCCATCGATGAGATCTTCCTGGTTGGAGTTCCAGCAGATGCCGACGTGGGGATGGGCGGCCTCCTCCATCATCCGGCGCATGCGACGAGGGTCGCTTGAAAGGCGACCGTGCACCTCGACCCAGACCTCGACCCCCAGGTTCCTCGCTGTCTCTCCGCACTCCCGCAGCGCTCTGCCGATCTGTGCAAGGGTCTTCTCCTCTGGCACGGAGGTCGGAATGCCATTGGGACGAACCTTGACACCCAGCGCGCCAATGTCGTGGGCAAGTTGAAGAAACTGTTTGCAGTCCTCGATGTGGCGGCGAACTTCCGCGGCGTCGGGCGAGTGAAATTCGGCGACCGAACCCAGGCTGAGCAGGCGGACCGAGGTTCCTTCAAATTGGAGACGGACAGATCTTCGCGCCTCCTGCCCGAGCGACGGCTCGACACCGTGGCGATGGGTCGTGCGCAGCTCGACGGCCTCAAAGCCTGTCTGCTGGCAGTTGGCGAGGAGGGTGGGAATGTCCCAGTCTTTGGCAATGTTGTAGGTCACCAGCCCCAGGCCGATGCGTCCCCCGGTGAGTGCCGGATTGGCCGGGAGCGACTGGGGAGCAGCACCCGACGCCCCGTCGACAAAGGGCAGGAGCGCCGTGGTCGCCACCGCGCCGCGCAGAAAGTCGCGTCGCGCGAGCGGCACCTCTCCCAAGATGCCGCTCGAATTCACCTGCCGTCCACAATCGTTCCCTGGTACCTGAGAATTGCCGTTCCTGCTCATCCATTCTCTCCTTGATCTTTGGACCGTTGCCAAGAAAGCCGTTCCGCCTTCATTGGTCCCCCCCACAAACCTGCCGACAGAGCCCTCGCCCCTCACCC
>JBMUAP010000003.1:0-25730 GCA_049454155.1 Blastocatellia bacterium | reverse complement strand
AGGAGAGGAAAAATTGGGAGCGGTTGGGTGCGGATTGGGACATTCCATTGTATGATAAGGGTCATTCCGAAAATGCCAGTGCACCAGCGTACAAGCACATGAGATCTCGAGAAGAGATTGGACAGGGATCGGAACGCCGCTATGCCGAAGAACAAAGTCTTGGTGGTCGATGATGAACCAGCGATCCGGTACACACTGGGGGAGGCGCTCAAGGTGTGGGGCTATGAGTACCTCGAAGCGGGGACGATCGCCAAGGCATTGGAGTTCTTTGAGAGTGAGCACCCGTTGGTGGTGCTACAGGACATTCACCTCCCGGATGGATCGGGGCTCGACGCGCTGCGGGAGTACAAGAGTCGCCAGCCGCAGTCAGTGATCATCATGATGACGGGGAACGTCCTGGTAGACGACACGCTCTCCGCCTTGCGGGGTGGGGCCTACGATTTCATCAGCAAGCCGATCCACCTGCGGGAGTTGCAGGTGACGATCCGCAATGGGATCGAGGTGGGGACCTTGCGACGGGAGGTCCGGACGCTCCGCGGCGAGCAGGCCCGCCAGTTCGGATTTGATCAGATCATTGGAGATTCACGCGCGATGCGGGAGACACTCTCGCTGGCGCGGAAGGTCGCTGCCAGCGAGGCCTCGGCGGTCCTGCTGCAAGGGGAGAGCGGAACCGGCAAGGATTTGATCGCCAAGGCCATTCACTATGGATCAGATCGAGGGGACAACCCGTTCGTGGCGATCAACTTGGCAGCCATTCCGGGAACCCTCATCGAGAGCGAACTCTTTGGCCACGAGAAAGGTGCCTTCACGGACGCGAAGGCCAGAAAAGAAGGGCTCTTCGAGCAGGCCCAGGGCGGAACGATCTTCCTTGATGAGATTGGGGAGTTGGAGCTCAACCTGCAGGCGAAGCTCTTGCGCGTGCTGGAAGAGGGGAGTTTTCGACGGGTCGGAGGGCTGCGGGATCTGCCGCTCGATGTGCGGGTCGTCGCTGCCTCGAACCGGGATCTCAAGTCGGAGAGCGAGCAGAACCGATTTCGGGTCGATCTCTACTACCGGTTATCGGTGATTCAGATCGACCTGCCTCCGCTGCGGGAGCGCGGAGATGACGTGCTCCACTTGGCCGATTACTACATTCAATCTTTCAATCGGAGTTTTCGGAAGCGGGTCAAGGGGCTGACGCCGGGGGTCGAGGAGATCTTCCGCCACTATCGCTGGCCGGGAAATGTGCGGGAATTGCGCAACGTGATTGAACGGGTCATGATTTTAGAGGATAGCGACCAGGTCACTCCGACTTGGCTCCCGCGCGATCTGATGGCGTGGGGGGAGAGCCCCCGAGCCCTGACCGGGGGAAGCGGTCTGGAAGAGACTGGGGCAGGGGCTCGTCCGGAAGCAGGACGAGCGAGACCAGCGTTTCTGATGCCCGAGAAAGGGGTCAACCTCGAGGAGGTTGAGCTGTCGCTCGTCGAGCAGGCGATGCAGCGGAGCGGAGGAAACCAGACCCGCGCCGCAGAGCTGCTGGGAATTTCGCGGGATCAGTTGCGTTACCGCCTCAAAAAGTTGGAAGAGCTGTCGGGTCATCCTTGATCAACCAGGTCAGGACCAATCAGGGATGAATCGGTGGGCGAGAGGCGGCAGATTGGACTGCCAGAAGAAGAGGTGAGTACGATGAAGATTTTGCTTGCGGTAGACGGATCGAAGAGCAGTCAAGAGGTAGTCGAGCAGGCGGCTCGACTGCCCTGGCCAGAACGGAGTGAGATCGAGATCCTCTCCGTCGCCGAGGTGCCCTCTCCGGCAATGGCGGGGCCGTTGCCGATGCCCGGTGCCTACTATGTCGAATGGGAGAAGGCGCTGGAAGATCAGGCGGCGGCGACCGTCGAGCAGGCGCTCAGCCAATTTCGGGCGATCGGAGATCCGGCGATTGCCGTGCGGGGGCGATGGGTCAAGGGAAACACCAAAGAGGCGCTCCTCGATGAGGCGGCGAAGTGGGGAGCGGACCTGATCATGATCGGGACGCACGGCTACAATCCATTCGAACGGATGTGGCTGGGATCGGTCTCGCGTGCCATCACCAGCCACGCCTCCTGCTCGGTGGAGATCGTTCGGCCGCGCCAGCCGCGAACCGAGCCCGGGCTCCGGTTGCTGGTCGGCGTCGATGGTTCTGCCTGCAGTCGGGCGGCGGTGCGAGAGGTGGCCGAACGTCCTTGGCCAGCCGGGACAGAGGTCCGGCTGGTGACGGCAATCCACTTGCCGACGACCCCGACCATCGACACGTGGGTACTCCCGGATGACTACTACCAGCAGGCAGAGCAGGCAGGGCGGGAGCAGGCCGAGCAGGTTCTGCGTGATGCGGAGCAGACGCTTGCCGCCAGCAATGAGGCCCGGACCTCCCCGATCGGCATCTCCAGGGAGATGATGGTGGGCCACGCCGAAGAGGCGATCCTGACTGCAGCCCGGGAATGGAAGGCGGATCTGATCCTGCTCGGCTCGCACGGCTATCGCGCCTGGGAACGCTTTCTGCTGGGATCCGTCTCGCAAGCGGTCGCCTGGCATGCCCCCACTTCCGTGCAGATTGTTCGGATCAAGGGGGGCGGATCGGAGCCGGCCGCATGAAGCTCGGGAGTCTGACCATCAGCGAGGCCACCCAACTGCTTGCGCAATCGCACTTGGGAAGGCTCGGCTGCATTGCGCACGGGCGGCCGTACGTGATCCCTGTCCACTTCTATTTCGACGGCACCTCGATCTATCTCCATTCGCTTCCGGGGTTGAAGGTGGAGGCACTGCGGTCGAATCCCCAGGTCTGCTTGCAGGTCGATGAGATTCGCGACGCCTACCATTGGCGAAGTGTGCTTGCCTTCGGAACCTCCGAGGAGGTGGAGGATCCGGCCGAGCGGGAACAGATCCTCGCGGCGCTCTTTCGCCATCTCCCCCATCTCAGTCCCGTCGAGTCGAAGATGACGCAGGTGGAGGGAGAGGCGATTGTCCTTCGAATTCGTGTGGAAGAGATCACCGGCGTAGGCGAGGCATGGTAATGGGGATTGGACCAGACGACGGAGCGCATAGCCACTCCCAGACCGAGACATCTGGGTCGAAAGGGACCTGGAGCGAGCCACGGGAGGTTGCTGCCGACCACTTCCTGACGCTCAATCCAACGTGGATGGCCGGCATTCTTGCCTCCGCCATGGACGCGATCATCACCGTCGATGAGGAGCAGCGCATTCTCCTCTTCAATAATGCCGCCGAGAAGATGTTTCGGTGCTCGGCCCGGGCTGTGCTCGGGGAGCCTCTCGATCGGTTCATTCCCCAGCGATTCCGGGAAGCCCATCAGCAGCATATCCAAGTCTTTGGCGAGACCCAGGTCACCCAGCGACAGATGGGGCAGGTCCGACCAATCTCTGGACTGCGAGCCGATGGGGAGGAGTTCCCGATCGAGGCCTCGATCTCTCAGATCAACGCGGATGGAAAGCGGCTCTTCACCGTCATTATTCGTGACATCACCGAAAAGAAGCGGCTCGAATCACAGTTTCTCCGCGTGCAGCGGATGGAGAGCATCGGAACGCTCGCCGGAGGGATTGCCCACGACCTCAACAACATTCTCTCCCCGATTCTGACCGCTACCGAACTGCTGCAGATGCGAACAAGCGAGGAAGGCACCCTCCGCCTGCTTGAGCTGATCGAGACCAATGCCCTCCGCGGCAGTGAGATGATCCGTCAGGTCCTCTCTTTCGCGCGAGGGGTCGAAGGCGACTACACAATTCTACAGCCCAGCCACCTCATCAAAGAGATCGTCCGGATTCTGACCGATACATTCCCGAAGAATATCGAGATCCGGTTTTCGCTGGCCCCCGGACTCTGGCCTGTCAGCGGAGACGCCACCCAACTGCACCAAGTCTTGATGAACCTCTGCGTCAACGCGCGCGACGCCATGCCGGAAGGGGGCAAACTTCGCATCGAGGCGGAGAATGTCGAGATCGACGAGCATTATGCCCGGATGAATGTCGAGGCCAAGCCGGGGAGATACGTCCGCCTCCTGGTGCAGGACAGTGGAGTCGGTATTCCCAGGGAGATTCTCGACAAGATCTTCGACCCCTTCTTCACGACCAAGAAACAGGGGCAGGGAACGGGGCTCGGCCTCTCGACCGCTGCGGGACTCGTGCGGAGCCACGGAGGCTTCGTCAATGTCTACAGCGAGGTCGACCGGGGGACGCACTTCACGATCTACCTGCCGGCGAGTCAATCGCCACAACCCGCCCCCCCTCCGCTGATCCGGCCCGATCTGCCCAGGGGAGATGGCGAGTGTATCCTGGTGGTGGATGACGAGGCGTCGATTCGAGAGGTCGCCCGTGAGACGTTGACCACCTTCGGGTATACGGTCATGACCGCGCAAGACGGAACCGACGCGCTTGCCCAGTTCGCCGCCCACGCGGAGCAGATCCAGCTCGTCCTGACCGATATGATGATGCCGTATATGGATGGGCCCGCAACGATCCGGGCGCTGCGTAAGCTCTCGCCTTCTCTCCGCATCATCGTGACCAGTGGGTTGAAGACCACGCCGCGTCAGGCTGAGACCTCCTCCCTCGAGATCCAAGCATTTCTCCCCAAACCTTACACGGCCGAGACCTTGCTCAAGACGATCGCCAAGGTCCTGACAGATGGTTCAGCGGGAAGCGGATGAGCGGGACGAGGACCGGAAGTGGCTTGTCGCAGGGGAGCCAATCTTGCTCGACACGGCAAGGCTGGCCCCCCTCTCCGGACACCCCGTTGGCTGAGGAGATGGGGAGAGCGGGCCGCTCTCAAAGGGCTTTGGGAAGATGGACTCACGGAGAGCAGGGAGAGTCGGGCTACAGTTGATACATCTGCCACCCCTAGCTACTCTGCACCAAACGTAGAACGAACAGCTCCCTACTTTCCGTGAGACTGGTTCACCGATAGAGAAGAAAGGAAGAGCCGGAAATGGGGTCTTCCCTCTTCTCTGCGGTGGGCGTTGCGCAAGGAGACGCACCGCCAAAAACGGAATGGACTGAACCATCGGCAGATGAGTTCCAGGTTGCCTGGTCTGCACGGCCCCCCGTCAGGGAGCCGGTCAGAGATGGCGAAGAAGAGGAAGTAGGTGTCTACCGAATGGCGATCACCTGCGATTCCAATGACACGAGAGCACCCGCGATCTCTGGCTGACGAGGCCTGGGCACCACTCGATCGTTTCGCTCCCTTCCCTGTCTGAATCGAGAATGGTCAAATGGGACCACATGCCACTGACAGATCCTGCGGCTGCCGTATCGAGCCACGTTCCCGGTCGATGATCAACCGGCCACACCCGAACGCCCGCCGGATTGACCGGGGAGTCTTCTGGTCGATCGCGGCGACACGGGCCTTGGGGAACGGCGTGCCTTCCCCTTGGGCAGCGGCTACTGCACCGAGCATCAACAGCGGTATTCGCCGCGATATTCCCGCCGGCATTCCCCGCAGCGTTTCATCCCATCATCTCATCATCCCGCCAGTCAAATGGCTGGTCAGGATCGGATCGTGGACGCCACACCGGGCCATACCGGGCCATACCGGGCCACACCGGGCCACACCGGGCCACACCGGGCCACACCGGGCCACACCGGGAAGGTTGCGGTGGGCCCCTCTTCCACGCTCCCGGCCGCTTCCTCTGGGGATGGGCGGGGACGGGAGAGCGAATGATCAAAACCCCGACAATTATTAAAATTATCAAGAAGATCCAGCGCCCCGCGGGTACAACGAACCGGCTGGGGAGAGGTTGGCGCAAACTGCCCCCAGAATGCGCCAACCTGGTGGACCATCAGCGACAACATTGCGTTCGCCTCGGCTCAAACCGCAGCCTGCCGGTAACCTGACCCACTCGCAAGAGGGGATCGAGCATTCGACGTGCGGTGGTTGGAACTTCCGCCAACGTCTGGCTTTCGCCAGAATTGTTGTCTTCGTTTGTTGAGATATGACGCTAGAACCTCCGCACAATTCGATCCCCGCACAAATTTTTTTTCCTGAGGGCCATCCATACGCGAAGACAGAGCGGGAGGTTCTCGCCGAACTTGGCGTCGAGGAAGAGTGGGGCTTGGGCAGGGACGAGGTCGTTCGACGCCAACAGCAGTATGGGGAGAACCGGCTTCCGGAGGCACGCCGCAGAGCGGCGTGGCGGATTTGGGTCGGGCAATTCACCAACGTGGTCGTCGGGTTACTGGTGGGGGCCGCCGGGATTGCTTGGTGGAGAGGAGGGCGTGGAGAGAGTGTCGCGATTCTGATGGTACTGTGGATCAATGCAGGGATTGGGTTTTTGACGGAGTGGAAGGCGGGGCGAGCGCTCGAAGCGTTGCGGCGAGAGGTCGCGCTCCGCGCGCGGGTGCGACGAGAGGGGCGGGAGCAGGTCATCGAGGCTTGGGAGTTGGTGCCGGGAGATATCGTCATGGTCGGCGCGGGGGACAAGGTCCCGGCGGATGCACGATTGTTGGAGGAGGTTGGGCTGGGGGTCGAAGAGGCGAGCCTGACGGGAGAGAGTGCCCCCGTGGCCAAAGGGGTGGAAGCGGTCGAGAGGGAAACGCCGATGGCGGAGCGGCGATCGATGCTCTACTTGGGGACCACGATCGTCGCGGGAAGAGGAGTGGGGGTCGTCACAGCGACGGGTGGCCAGACAGAATTGGGCCGCATCGGAGAGCTGGTGGCCGAGACGGAGGAAGAGACGACCCCGCTCAAGCAACGGCTGGACGAACTGGGAGCTCGACTGGTCTGGTTGGTGCTGGGAATCGGCGGCGTGGTGGTGATCGCCGGGTGGTGGCGAGGGGACGGGCTCTGGTTGATGATCGAGACAGGGATCAGTCTGGCAGTGGCCGCCGTTCCGGAGGGTCTGCCGGCAGTCACAACTTTGATTCTGGCCTTGGGAGTGCTGCGAATGTCGCGAGCCAGGGCGGTGGTTCGCCATCTACCGGCGGTCGAGGCACTCGGGCGAACCACTGTCATCTGTGCCGATAAGACCGGCACCTTGACGCTCAATCGAATGGTGGTTCGGGAGTACAGACTGCCGATGGGGCCGCGGGTCTCGGTCGAGGGGGAGCAGTGGCGAGAGGAGGTGGGGGATCGATCCCGGCTCCTGGAGCGGGCTCTGGAAGTGGGAGTGCTCTGCAGCGAGGCCAGCTTTCACCGGCAAGGGGACGATCCGGCAAGCTTGGTGGGAGATCCGACGGAGACGGCCCTGCTGGAAGTGGCCGACAGATGCGGCATTGAAATCGGCGAGCTGCGCGCGCGACAACCCAAGATCGAGGAGGAGCCATTTGACGCACAGACACGGCGGATGGTGACGGTCCACGAACTCCCGGAAGGGATGCGTCGGTTCTGCCTGAAGGGGGCGCCATCGGTGGTCCTGCCGCTATGTGACCGGGTCGCTGGCGGTGCGGGGAATCTGCCCTGGGATGAGGCAGCGCGGGAAGAGATGGACTTGGCCAGTCAGGAGATGGGGGCGAGCGCGCTGCGCGTGCTCGCGCTGGCGGAGAAGATCGATCCGGTAACAGAGGGGAGACAAGAGGATGGGGGATACACCTTCCTCGGACTCGTCGGCATGATCGACCCACCGCGGCCGGAAGCGGCGGCGGCCATTGCGCAGGCGCGAGCTGCGGGCATTCGCGTCGTCATGTTGACGGGGGATCAACTCGACACGGCACGAGCGATTGCCAGGGAGCTGGGATTGGGAGAGGGTGGAGATCCGCGCGTCCGCCATGCCCACGAATTGGGAACGGGGGAGAAGCCAGAGATCTCACGGGTCTTAGGCGGGATCGATGTGGTGGCGAGGGTCTCACCGGAGGATAAGCTGCGGATCGTTGTGGCGTTCCAGGAAGCCGGGGAGATCGTCGCGGTGACTGGAGACGGCGTCAACGATACGCCCGCGCTCAAGCGGGCCAATATCGGGATCGCCATGGGAGCGCGCGGTACGGAGTCCGCGCGGGAGGTTGCCGACATCGTCCTGCTGGATGACAACCTCTCGACGATCGTACAGGCGGTGGAGGGGGGCCGAACGATCTATGCCAACCTGCTTCGTTTTGTTCAACTGCTCCTCTCGGAGAACCTCGCGGAGGTGCTCTTCATCTTCGCGTCGATTCTGCTTGGGTGGCCACTGCCATTGCTGCCGCTGCAGATCTTGTGGGTCAACCTGGTGACCGATCTCTTTCCGGCGCTGGCGCTGGCGGTCGAGCCACCCGAGGCGGACCTGATGCGCCAGCCCCCGCGGGATCCGGAGGAGTCGATCCTCAGCCGCTCCTTCTTTTTCCTGATCAGCTGGCAGGGTGCCATGCTGGCCGGGCTCTGCCTGATGGCCTATGGATGGTCCCTGGAGAGGTATGGTCCGGGCGATCACGCGCGTACAGTCGCGCTGATGAGCTTGATTGGTTGCCAAGTCGGGCATCTCTTCAACTGTCGTTCCCGAATGCGGTCGGCCCTCACAGGGCTCTTTCGCAACCGATGGCTCTGGCTGTCCTTGTTGCTGGTGGGACTCCTGCAAGGGGTGGCGATCGGATATGCGCCGTTGGCGGAGATGCTGGGGACGGTGACCTTGACGCTGGTCGATTGGTGGGTAGTCGGAGCGACGGTCTTCGTGCCGATCTTGGTAGTGGAAGCGATCAAATGGGCGGGACGTCCTCGAAGAGGATGAGCGGGAAGAGCCGCGCATCTTGCCCTCGTCAAGTATCGGTGGTATAAGCAGCGACAGCCGCAAGTCTGACCCATGATGTCTGATCCATCAGAAGCTCGCCCGAGAAGCGCGGTGCGATGGGGAAAGGCAGAGTGTAGAATCAGGGAATCAGAATCAAGTTTAGGAAATAGGTTCGGACGGCGGAGCTACGACAAACTCCTGTCATCTTTTGACTCTGATCCGACACAGATCGATCTGTTCGAGTTGCTGGCGCTCGAGTAGGTTGCCAGCGCGAAGCAATCCTCGGGATTAATTGTGGGATTGATTGTGGGTTGGATTGACATCTCTGTTACGGGAATCAATGGGTCTTGCCGGTAAGACAAAACGGGCAGACGGAAGGGAGCCTGCGAGGTGAACGGAAAGAACCGAACAATCGTGTGGGGAGGAGGACGGTGGCTCGTCTGGGGGATCTTCCTCCTCGGCGCCGTGGGAATGGGGATCGATCGACGAGCGACGGCGCAGAAGGCCGCCGCCGTCCCACCTGTCGCGGATTGGTTGACAGATGGAGGAGACATCGAGCGGACGGCTTGGCAGCGCAACGAGACACTTCTCTCGACCGAGAGTGTGCGCTCGATGAAGATGCTCTGGCGAACACGCCTCGACAATGAGCCGCGGCAGATGCACAACCTCTTGCCAGTCCTGATCGCGGGCCGGGTCACGACCGAGCGGGGTCCAAAACAGATCGTTCTCGTCACCGGGGTCACGGACAATCTCTACGCGCTCGACGCGGAGAATGGGCAGTTGCTCTGGCACCACAAGTTCAAGACCGATTGGACGCCACCTGCAGGTGGTGGGAGAGGCGCTGGCATTCTTTGCCCCGGTGGCATCACGGCGACGCCGGTCATCGGTCCGACGGAGACACCGGGCAAGTATACGATCTATGCTGCCGCTTGGGATGGCACCCTCCGCCGGCTCAACTTGGCCGATGGGAAGGAGATCGCTCCACCCGCCAAGTTCATGCCCCCGAACGGCAAACCGTATGCCTTGAGCCTGCGCCAGAACGTCATCTACACCCATACCGCGCAGGGGTGCGGGGGGAATCCGAACATGGTCTACATCTACGACTTGGCGACCGACAAGGTCGGCACCTGGGGGCCTGCCGGGGGTGGGATGTGGGGACGGACCGGCCCGGCGATCAGCTCTTCCGGGGTGCTCTACACCGGAACGGGCGACGGGCCCTGGGATCCGGAGAATGGCGTCTTCGGGAATGGGATCATCGGCGTCCGCCAGAATCCGGAGACCAAGGCCGGGGAGCTGGTCGACTATTACGGGCCGACCAACGCCGAGTGGCTCTGGAAACGCGATCTCGACATGCAGGTAACGCCGGCGATCTTCCGCTTCAAGGGGCGAGAGCTGATGGTCGATGCCGGGAAGGAGTGCGTCGTCTACCTGATGGACACGGAATCGATTGGGGGCGATGACCACCGGACCCCGCTCCATCGCACTCCGCTGATCTGCAACGAGGAGGTCAATTTCGCGTCAGCGGGAATCTGGGGATCGATGGCGACGTGGGAAGATACCGACGGGACGCGCTGGGTACTGACCCCCTTCTGGGGACCGAAGCACTCGAAGTTTGCCGCCCCAATCGAGCATGGAACCGTCAAGTATGGAGCCATCGCCGCCTTCAAGGTGGCGGAGCGAAACCAGAAGTGGACGCTCGATCCAGCCTGGATCTCGCGCGACATGAATCGGGCAGAGCCCCCAGTCATCGCCAATGGGGTCATCTTCGCCTATGGGAGTGGCGAGGATACGGATCAGGCGGCCTTCGATATTGGGCTCGCCTACAACCATGACTCCTCCTACCGGATTCGGAATTCGAAGAAGGCGGTCCTCTACGCCCTTGATGCGCGGACCGGGAAAGAGTTGTGGAATAGCGGCGATCAGATCGATTCGTGGGTGCATTGGGGTGGGCTCTCGGTGGCCAATGGGCGCGTCTATCTCAACACCTTCGACGGATATCAGTACTGTTTTGGGATTGAGCAGGCAGGGGACCAGTCAGCATCGGTCTCTCCGGGAGGGAAACGATGAGGAAGGGGCATCTGCAATTGGCGAATGGAGCGGGATGGGTCGGACTGCTGATCCTGCTCTTGAGCGGGACTGGAGTGGCACAGACGCCGGGACTGGATTGGTTGACAGACAGCTCGGATGCGCAGCGATCGGCCTGGATCCGGAGTGATCAGAAGATCTCGGTCGAGGGGATGAAGCGGGCGGCCGGCACGCCCGACCAGTTTCAGTTTCTCTGGAAGCTGAAGGTGGCGAACCGTCCGCAACAGATGAACTCGTTGATGGCGCCCGCGACCTTGGATCGGCTGATTGGGTATCGTGGCTTTCGGATGCTGGGCTTCTTTCCCGGCAGCGAGGGAAAGATCTTCACGATCGATACCGACCTCGGCCGAATGGAATGGGAGAAGCAGCTGAACAGCGCGGCGCCATCAGGGCGGGGAACGCTGCAGTGCCCGGGGGGGATGACGACCGGGATCGTCCGTCCGATCCTTGCGCGCATCCCTCCTGTGCCCAATTATGGTGGACGGGGACGTCGTACGCCGGGAGTCAGCGCGGTAGGCGCCCCCGGAGCCGGGGCGGTCACCTTGGCCAATGTGCGACCCAACCCACCGGCACCGCGGCCATCGCCGCCACCGGCCCCGCCACCTCGCCCCACCCCAGCCAACCCACCGGGGGGACCACTGGGCGCGGGTCCCTTTCTGATCCATGCCCTGACTGGGGACGGGAAATTCCACAGCCTGCACCTCTCGAACGGAGCGGAGTACCAACCACCGGCAGCGTTTCTCCCGTTGGGTGCCAATGCGCAGGGGCTGATCGTCGTCGATCAAGTCGCATATGCGGCGACGGTTGGTGGATGTGGGGGTGCGACGAATGGGATCTGGGCGCTCGACCTGGAGACGAAGCAGGTCCACAGTTGGCCAGCGACGGTCGCCGGATCGGCCGGCCCGGCGTTCGATGGCGCGGGAACGCTCTATGTCGCAACGGAAGGCAAGGGTGGGCTGGGGGGCCAGATTGTCGCCCTCGCCCCCAAAACACTGACGGAGAAGAGCCAGTACGCCCCGGGGCCGCAGGTACGGTTCTCCTCCTCGCCGGTCCTCTTTGAGCACAAAGGGAAGACGCTCCTGGCCGCCGGCAGCAGCAATGGCCAAGTCCACCTGCTCGACACGTCCAATCTTGCTCGACCTTTGGCGGTCACGGCACAGGGAACGGGTAACTGGTCTCCCGGTGCACTCTCGAGTTGGCAGGACCAGAAGGGCGTCCGCTGGGTCCTTGGAGCAGTTGAAGGCGCACTTCCCCCGGGATTTACCGGACCGGCCACCAAGGGAGCGGTCGTGGCCTGGAAGGTGGAGGAGAAGGACGGGAGCTACTCACTGGTCCCGGGCTGGGCGTCCAAGGCCCTGCCGTCCCCCTTGCCGCCGACGATCATCAATGGGGTGGTCTTCGCGGTGGCGAGCGGAGAGTTTCGCCCCGCCCAGCCGCGGGTTCCGGCCGCTACCCGGGTCGCCCGCGCCTCGAACGCCATCCTCTACGCGCTCAATGGGCAGACCGGAGAGGAGATCTGGAATAGCGGGACAACGATCCGGACCTTCACCCGCGGCAACGCCGTGGCCGGTGGGATGAGTCAGGTCTATGTCACCGGCTACGATGGAACCATCTACACCTTTGGATTCCCCATGGAACATTGATGAGCGATTGGGCCGCTCTCCCTGCGTCACCACAAGTCTGGCGTGGGGAGGGTGAATGGCCACGTCAAAGGGGAACGAATCTGCAAAGGAAGAGATGATGACGAGACGACTTAGAGAAAGTGGAGGGCTGCTGCTACTGGCGTTGCTGCTCGGATCCGGATTTGGGTCCAGTGCGGGACGGGGCCAAGGCCCCGTCTTGCCGGATGGCCCTGGAAAGGTGGAGACCCAGAAGCTTTGCGCCCAGTGCCACGAGATCGACAAATCGATCTCGCCGCGTCAGGACCGGGACGCCTGGGCAGGAACGGTCGAAAAGATGGTCTCCTTTGGCATGCGCGCGAGCGATGAGGAGGTCCGGACGGTGATCGAGTACCTGGCTCGCCATTATCCAGCCGATGATGTCCCCCCCATCCGGGTCAACACGGCGACGGCCATCCAGTTCGAGAGCGGGCTTTCGTTACGGCGGTCACAGGCGCTGGCGATCATTCGCTATCGCGAAGCCAACGGCAAGTTTCACTCGATCGAGGATCTGCTCAAAGTACCGGGCATCGACGCCGCCCGCATCGAGGCGAAGCGGGAACGTCTGATCTTCGATTGAGACGGAAGGGAGCCTATGGGGAAGTGGCAAAAGAGGAAGCCCGGGTGGGGGGTGGCTGGGGTGTCAGGAGTCTTGCTGCTGGCTGGGTGGGTCTTTGCGCAGGCTCCGCAGGATTGTGCTGCCGCACTTTCCGCCCTCGAACAACGCGTCGAGGCGCAACGGAAGATCCTGGTCGATTGGGCGGGACTGACCCGCTATGGCAGCCAAAATGCCGAGATGCCGAAGCCGAAGGATGGCGAGGCCCGGGTCATCTTTCTGGGAGATGAGATCATTGAGCGCTGGTCGGAGGAAGGCCGCCCATTCTTTCCTGGAAAGCCCTACCTCAATCGGGGAATTGCGGGGCAGACGACCCCCCAGATGCTCGTCCGATTTCGCCAGGATGTGATCCGACTGCGCCCAAAAGCGGTCGTCCTGCTGGCCGGGGCGAACGACATTCTCAGTCCTTACGAGCCGATCACCCAGGCGATGACGGCCGAGAACATCACCTCGATGGTCGAGCTGGCGCGCGTCAATCGGATTCAAGTCATCCTCTGTTCCCTGACCCCGATTCACGATCGCCAGCGGCGCCAATCACTCGTGCGCCCATTCGGGAAGATCATTGGGATCAACAACTGGCTGCAAGGCTACGCGAAGGAGAAGGAGATTCCCTTCGTCAATTTCTATGAAGCAATGGCCGTCGGAAGAAACCTCCGTCCGGAGCTGAGCGAGGACGGCAGACTGCCCAACGAGGCCGGATACACTGTCATGGCCGAGTTGGTCGAATCGGCGATTGCCAAGGTGATGACAAGTTCGTCAGGGAGATGAGGAGGGGGAGCCCTTGGCCCCCCGATCCGTCTCAAGGCAGACAAGCTGATGGAGGAGAGACACGATGAGTGGACCAGAAGCAGCCCGGAACATATTTCCCAAGATTCACAACGCGACTTGGCCCGGACTGGTCGGGAAAGGCGGTCCCGATGCGGAACCGGTGATTCCTTTCGAGCAGATGCTGGCGATGACGGCGGCGGCGGAGGTCAACGGCCAACGGTTTGACGGGGTCGACATCTTTCTGTCGCTTCCCCACACCGACATCGATTCCTCGGACGATGAGTTGAAGGCGCTCGCCGAGCAGGTTGCCAGGCATGGGCTGGTCATCGGCTCGCTGGTGGCGCCGGTCTGGGGACCGACCGGGGGTGGCTCGGCCATGGGCTCGGCGGAGGAGCGGGCAGCCTTTCTGACCCAGATCCGCAAATCTTGTCAGATCGCTCGTAAGCTCAACGATCTGGGGATCCGTTCCTATGGGGTGATCCGGGTCGACTCCTCGTGCAGCCCCGCGGATTGGGCAACTGACCCGGCTGGCAACTCGCGAAAGATCGCCGAGACTTTTCGCGAAGCCTGCACGATTGCCGAGGATCACGGCGAGCGGTTGGCCGCCGAAGGAGAGATCTGCTGGGGCGGGATGCACAGCTGGAAATACCTCCACGAGCTGCTCGAACTGGTTGAGCGACCGCAAACCCTCGGAATCCAGGCCGATATGGCGCACACGATGCTCTTCACCCTCGGCTACAATGCGCCCGAGCATCGCCTCCTGCCGAAAGATTATGATTGGAGCGACCCGGAGGTCCTTTATCAGGCCCTTGGTGAGATGACCCACGCGCTGCGCCCCTGGGTCAAGGACTTCCACGTCGCCCAGAATGACGCGACGGTCAAGGGGTCCGGCTCTCACGACAAGACAGGCCGTCACTGCCTCCCCAATGATCCGAATGGCAAGATGGACATCGTCAGGGCGGCTGGGCTCTGGCTGCGAGATGAAACAGGTGCCGTCACCCGCAGCACACGCCACATCAACTGGGATGGCTGCATGTTCAGCAATGAGACCATGACCAATCCGCAAACCTGGAACGACATCCTCGCGGCGATGATTGCCGTGCGGGACGCGCACGGCTGGTCCGAGAATGGCCACGCTTGAGGAGGGAGAGAGCGATATGACAAAGAAGCCTTTGAGGATTGGCCTCATCGGATATGGATTTATGGGGCGTGCCCATTCGAATGCCTTTCGGCAGGCTGGTCGCTTTTTCGATCTTCCCTTCGCGCCGGTACTGCAGGCGGTCTGCGCGCGGAACGAGGCACGAGCCCAAGCCTTCGCCGATCGATGGGGCTACGAGTCGATCGAAACCGACTGGCGTGCGCTGCTGGCTCGCCCGGATATTGACCTCATCGACATTGCCAGCCCGAATGACACCCATGCGGAGATCGCCATCGCCGCTGCCAAAGCGGGCAAGATGGTCATGTGCGAGAAGCCTCTCGGCCGGAACGTTGCCGAGTCGGAGGCGATGACGGAAGCGGTCGAGGCGGCTGGCGTTCCCAACATGGTCTGGTACAACTACCGCCGCGTGCCAGGGGTCATGTTGATCCGCCAGCTGATCGACGAGGGCCGCTTTGGGCGGATCTTCCATTACCGCGCCAAGTTTCTGCAGGACTGGACGATCTCCGAGGACCTTCCGCAAGGGGGAGAGGGGCTCTGGCGGCTCGACGTTTCGGTGGCGGGAAGTGGGGTGACAGGGGATCTGCTGGCCCACAACATCGACACGGCGATGTGGCTCAACGGTCCGATCGTCGAGGTCTCGGCCATGACCGAAACCTTCATCAAGGAGCGCAAGCACAACCTCACCGGGGAGGTAGAGCCGGTCGGCATCGACGACGCCAGCGCCTTTCTCTGCCGCTTCGAGAATGGGTCGCTTGCCACCTTCGAGGCGACGCGCTACGCGCGCGGCCACAAGGCTCTCTACACCCTCGAGATCAATGGGGAGCACGCTTCGGCCAGCTGGGATCTGCACGACCTGCATCGGATCCAGTACTTTGATCATCGCGACGAGGGGATCGTCCGCGGGTGGCGCAATGTTCATATCACCGACGGAGACCATCCCTACATGGGCCACTGGTGGGTTCCCGGGCTCCAGATTGGCTACGAACACAGCTTCACCCACCAGGTTGCTGACTTCCTCCAAGCTCTTGGAGAGGGGCGGGCCGCCGCTCCGACCTTCCGCGATGGGTTGGCCACCGATCGAGTCACCGACGCGGTCCTCAAATCTGCCCGCACTCGCCAATGGGAGACTGTCTGAATGAATGCCAAGAAGAAATTTGGGATCCTCGGCTCTCTCTGCCTGCTCGGCCTGCTCTGGTGGGCTGGCGGAGGGGCGACCACGGCTCAACAACCGCGACCGGCGGGCCCCCCGGGGGGGATCGAGCCCCTGGCCATCCAGGACATGACGGGCTTTGTCCCCATCTTCGACGGGCAGACCCTGCAGAATTGGGATGGAGATCCCGATTTCTGGCGAGTGGAGGGCGGGGCAATCGTCGGACAGAGTACAGCCGAGCGCCCGTTGCGCTCCAACACCTTCCTGATCTGGCGTGGGGGGCAGCCAGCCAACTTCGAGCTGAAACTCGATTACCGGATCGACGGGACCAATAGTGGGGTCCAGTACCGCAGCGTCGAGATGCCCGGTGTCGGGAAGTGGGTGCTGAAGGGCTATCAGGCCGACATCGACTTCCAGAACACCTACACCGGACAGCTCTACGAGGAGCGGGGCCGCGGATTCCTCGCCATGCGCGGGCAGTTGACGTGGCTCCAACCGGGGCGCAAGCAGCTGCTGGCACTCCTGCGAAGTGGGGACGATCTCAAGGGGCAGATTCGCATTGGGGATTGGAACCGGATGCACATCCTCGCCCATGGCCACCGGCTGACCCACCTGCTCAATGGCCATCTCATGGCCGAGACGATCGATGACGACGCGTCGGCGCGCGCTGCCGCCGGGCTGATCGGATTCCAGATCCACACCGGACCGCCGATGAAGGTGGAGTTCCGGAACATTGGGCTGAAGACGCTTCCCAGTCCTTGATCGGGAAGACGGACGCCACCGACTCTCCGTCGTTGAACGGGCCAGCAGAGCTGCGAAAGCCTTGCTGGCCCGTTGCTTTTCGACCCGTGAGGCCCCTCCCGAGAGAAGGCTGATCAGCGTCCGATGACCAGAACTCCCCAGGGACTGCCCGTGACGGGAACCTCCTTGACGATCTGCTGACGTGTCAGATCGATGACGGAGACGGTGTTGGAAGGACCATTGGCAGTGAAGAGGGTCTTCCCATCGGGAGAGAGCGCCAGACCCCACGGACGGACCCCAACCTCGAAGGAGGCCGTTGGTTGGTTGGTGGCCGTGTCGATAACAAAGACCTTCCGCCCACGTCCCGTACTGACGAAGAGCTGGCGGGCATCGGCGGAGAGGACCAGCCCCATTGGCTTGATCTTCCCGGCCTCACCCAGCCGAATCTCTTCCAGTTTGACATTGCGGTCCGCATCGAAGAGAACGACGGTCCCGTCGTTCTCCGCATTGACGTAGCCCCGTTTCCCATCCGGCAGGAAGACGACGTTCCGGGGACGACGCCCGACCTTGAAGGTGGTGATCCGCTTGCGGGCCGCGACATTGATGACGGAGAGAGCCGCGTCGGCCTCATCCGTGACGTAGACGCGGGTTCCATCCGGAGTGAGGGTGACACCTTCCGGCTCTTCTCCGACCTCGACCGTCGCCTCCAGCTTGCCCGTTCCGATGTTGACATAGCTCAAACCGGCCGCGTCTTCGTTGGAGACGAGGATCGTCTGGCCATCGGCGGTGACGGCGAAGTTCTCCGGATCGGAGCCGCCATCGAGAACCCGAACGAGGCGATTGGTCTCGACATCGAAGACACCGATGCCATCGGCACTCTTGTCTGCGGGTGGGAGAGTACTCTCATCGACGCCTGGAGGGGCCGGGGGAGAGCCACTGAGCGCAACATAGATCGTTCGCTTGTCGGGGCTGGCATGGATGCCGCGGGGTCGCTTGCCGAGGGGGATCGTGGCGATCACCTCCCACGTCGTCCCATCGATGACGCTCAGGTCGCCCGTCGATTCATTGGTGACATAGACGCGGTACCCAGATGCCCAGGGAAGCGTAGGACGGCTCGACGGATCGCCTGCGACCTCCTTCTGGCTTGGTCCCGGTGTCTCTCCCGTTCGGCACCCGGCAAAGAGGAGGAGGGCAAGCCCCAACAACAAGATCGGTTCGGTTCTTCTGCTCATCTTACGATTCTCCTTGAAAACGAAGGACCAACTCCAAAGTGCCCTTCGGATCGACGGTGACCCGTTGCTCGATCCGGCCGAGCGCTTCGTGCCAAGCCTCCAGCAGATAGGTTCCCGGGGGGACCCGGGTCAGATCGAAGGCTCCCTCCCGCCCTGTAACGGCAAAGTAGGGATGAGGAACGACCCCGACCCAGGCGCGCATCCAGGGGTGAATGTTGCATTTGACCCGGATCATCACTTCTGGGTGGCTGAAACGACGCTTGAGGGGAGAATCTTCTGGAGACTGACTCTGGTTCCAGTCGCGGTTGATCTGGGCGAGTGGATGAATGTTGTGGGTCAACGGGTCGGCGTTGATCACCTCGAACGGCTGCCCGACCTGGATCCCGAGGATCCGCGGGGAAAACCAACAGCCCCTTTGCTCGATCGTCACCGGTTCAGTGGGCGGTGCGAACCGCTTCCCCTCCAGTCCCTCGCGAAGATGGACGAAGACTTGAGCGAGGCGCCTCCCGTCTGGTCCTTGGCTCGTGGCGACAATCTCCTCCCGAAGAGGGACTGGGTGAAGGGCATTGCAAAGGGGATCCCCATCCATATCGACGACCGAGGATTGGGCCGCGCGCGGCAGGCGCCCCTCGACCAACACGCGCCCCACAATGCGCCCGACAGTCGCGGGATCGGGCTCAAACCAGGCGACGGGCGCGGGAGCGCTTGCCGGTGCGGAGGTGCTTGGAGACTGCTCTCGACACCCGCTCCCCCCCAGGGCGAGGAGGGCAACCCCGAGCGCAATCGCCAAGCCCTTCAGCACGGTGGGGGGAGTGCTCCACGGGTGGCTCTTCATCACTTGGCTCCCTTCGTCTTGACGAGTCGTTTCTGGGCGTGCGCGGGCTCACCCGTCAAAGAGGTCAGAAAGGCCACCAGATCGTCACGATCCCGCCGCGTCAGCGCCAGGGGACGAATCTGCGGGTCGAGCTGCGGATTGGAGTTCCCACCCCCGACGTAGAAGTCGACGACCTCCGTCAGCGTTCGCAGGCTCCCATCGTGCATGTAAGGGGGAGTTTGCGCGACGTGGCGAAGGCTGGGCGTGCGGAAAGCCCCCCGATCGCTCTCCACTCCAGTTTGAAGAAAACGTCCAAGGTCGGTCAACTCCCCCTCGGCGTTCATCCCGACTCCGAGATTATGAAAAAGCCCATCGGTGAAGAGGGCGTCCTGCGTCCCGATGGTGTGGCAGACCGCGCAGTTTCCCCGGGCGGGGTCGGTAAAGATGGCCAGACCGCGGCGGGCTGCCTCGTCAAGCGCGGTCGTCTCTCCTTCGTAGTAGAAGCGGTCGAAAGGAGAGTTGCCACTCAGCAGGGTTCGTTCGAAGGCGGCGAGGGCGTGGACCAGTCGACGGAGGGTGATCGGCCCCGGCCCGAAAGCCTCCGCGAACCGACGCCGGTAGGTGGGATCGTCCGCCAAACGGGCCACCGCGACGTCGTGAGGCAGATTCATCTCCCGCGGACTGGCGATCGGTCCCTTGGCCTGCTCTTCCAGTCCCAAGGCCCGCCCATCCCAGAACTGGGCCGGGAAGTAGACGGCATTGAGGACCGAGGGGGTGTTGCGCGTTCCTTGCGCCCCTCCCACCCCGACAGCCACCCGGCGCCCATCCATGAACCAGCCTTCCGCTTGATGGCAACTGGCACAGGAGACGGTTCCATCGCTCGACAAGCGGGGCTCGTGGAAGAGGTCACGCCCGAGCGAGACCAGTTCTCGGGTCAGCCCCAGCTGTGAGCTGCTTGGCAACGCCGGTAGACCCCGTGGAACATCGAGCGTGATCTTCTCTCCCCTTGGTCGTATCTGCTCTTCGCAGCCCATCAGGAGAAGCACGCCTAGGCAGAGTGCCACGATCCGTCCTCTTCTCTTTCGCCAACTTCGATTCCCGCCTTGGTCACGCACGGACTCTCCCTCCTCTCCCATTTGATACTCATTCCCCGACGACGTCCCACATGATAATCGACTTCCTGATCCGGATGAATCGATCACTGCCGTCGGGGAAGTTTGGCAGAGCCCGGATCCAGGCTGGAATGTAGAGGATCAATCTTGGTATATTGGCGCGAATCATTTCGCAAAAAAAGAGACCGTAAGAGAGAAAGGGGAGAAAGAGATGGCAGGACAGTTTGCCGGACAGGTCGCGGTCATTACGGGAGCGGCGGCAGGGTTGGGGCTGGCGATTGCGCGCCAATTGGCGACAGAGGGAGCGCGCGTTGCCCTTCTCGACCTGGACCAGACGGCCCTCGAAGCCGCCTGCGCGACCATTGGTCCCTCGGCCAGCCCCTACCGCACCGATGTGACGCAGGAAGCGGACGTCGCCGCGACGATCCAGCAGATCCTGACCGATCTGCACCGCATCGACATTCTCGTCAATAGCGCTGGAGTGACGGGACGCACGGGAATCAAGACCCACGAGGTCGCCTTCGACAACTTCCGCTTCGTCTTCGATGTCAATGTCAATGGCTGCTTCCTGACTTCGCGCGCCGTCTTGCCGACGATGGTCGCCCAGGGCTATGGACGGATCCTGCATATCGCCTCGATCGCCGGCAAAGAAGGCAACGCCGGGATGCTCGCCTATTCAGCCTCGAAGGCCGCCGTCATCGGCATGACCAAGGTGCAAGGCAAGGAGTATGCCGAGAGTGGAATCACCGTCAACGCACTCGCTCCGGCGGTCATTCGCACGGCGATGGTTGACGCGCTTCCCGAGACCCAAGTGACCTATATGACCGACAAGATCCCGATGAAGCGGTGTGGAACCCTCGAGGAGATCGCCCACCTCGCGGCCTTCATCGTCTCGCCCGGAGCGAGCTTCACCACTGGCTTCACGTTCGATATGACCGGAGGGCGCGCAACCTACTGAACGGTTCCCGCGTCGGGTGAGAGGGAGAAAGCGGCCACCTCCGCTTCGCTGCGCAGGATCAGTACCTGGTCGAACCCCTCCCGTGGGAGCAACTCCAGAGAGGCGGCCACCTGTTCGAGCTGCCACTCCAGCACCGCTTCCGGGACGCGCCGTTGAGGGCGCGCAGCGTTTCTGCTCCGACAAAGCGAGGGGGGAAGGGCGAAGACGATCGCCACGAGAGACCCTCCGTACTGCCTTGCCAAGGCCATCGGACGTTGTCGATCCTCCGCCCGGACGCTGGTTGCGTCGAGCACCGTCCGGCGTCCACGCGAAAGCCGTTCCGCCATCACTTGATACAACAGCCCGAAGGCCTCCTCGTTGACCGACTGATCGGATTCGTCATCGGTCAACATGGCTCGAAAATGGTCGGAGGAGAGAACCTCCGTCGGGCGAAACCACCTTCGACAGAAGGTCGATTTGCCCGCCCCTGAAGCTCCAATCAGCAGAACAAGACTTCTTGCGGAAAGCTCGAGGCGCATTATCCCCCCTGTTGACTCGTTGCCTCCACGACAAAGCACGGAAGAAGAGAGATCCTATGCTTTCAATCCCCATTCAGATCAAAAGACCCTCTCGTCACCTCCTCCCGATGGGAGGAGTCGTATTGGCACTCTGGCTGCTTGCGCCCTTCACCTTGGCCGCAGCCAAGCTCGCTCCTCAGGGAGAGGTTCGGGTGGAGATTTGCGACGAGACGGGAAACGCGATCCAGGCCAGCGGGCGCCTCATCCGTCTGTCCGTCGGGGGAGCCGCGGGCGTCACGACCTTCGAGACCGATGCGCAGGGTATCATCACCCTCACTGGACTTGACCCCGGCCAGTACCGGTTGATGATCGAGCGTTCCGGGTTTGCCCCAGCAGATCTTCGATTCGACCTGACGGCGAGTGCCAGCCCGCTCACCCAGAAGGTAACGATGACGGTGGCGGGACTCGCTTTTTCGGTCGACGTCGTCGACTCGGCCCCTCTCCCTGGTGCCTTCATCCCTGTCAGAGAGGTCCCCGCCCCCGTCCAGACCGGCACCAGCCAGGATCTCGCCGCCAGTGGCAGTGTCGCCCTTTCCGATTTTCTGCAGCAACGGCTCAGCGGTGTCCACCTCAACGAGATTCAGGGAAATCCGTTTCAGCCTGATCTCAACTACCGTGGCTACACCGCCTCCCCCCTCCTCGGGACGCCGCAGGGAATCTCGATCTACCTCGATGGCGTGCGGATGAACCAACCCTTCGGGGATGTCGTCAGTTGGGATCTGCTGCCGCGTGTCGCCATCGCCGAGCTGACCCTCATTCCCGGATCGAATCCCATCTTTGGACTCAATACCCTCGGGGCGGCCATCTCGATTGAGACCAAAGAGGGCTGGACCCATCCCGGGAGTTCCCTCCAACTCGGCGGAGGAAGTTTCGAGCGCGCCACCGCCGACCTTGAGCACGGTGGGGCCAACTCGCGCGGCCTGGCCTGGTATCTTGCCAGCACCCTCTTCTTCGAGAAGGGGTGGCGGACCGACTCCCCCTCCAATGTCCGTCAATTTTTCGGAAAGAGCAGTTGGGAGAGGAAAGGCACGATCCTCGGGCTGACGGCAGCATTTGCCAACAATAACCTGACCGGCAATGGATTGCAGGAGCAACGGCTCCTTGCGCGGGACTACCGCAGCGTCTACACCAAACCGGACATCACCGCCAACCGTGCGCCCTGGCTCAACCTGACCCTGCGTCGCGCGATCGGCCGCCATCTGACTCTCTCGGCCAATCTCTATGGCCGACAGATTCGCACGCGGACCTTCAACGGTGACATTAACGAGGAGGCGCTGACCCAGGATGTCTACCGACTGGATCCAGAGGAGCGGGCCGCACTGGCCCAAGCGGGCTACCGGGATGTCCCGCCAGGTCCGTTGACCCCTGCCAACAGCCCCTTCCCCTTCTGGCGCTGTATCGCCCAGGTCCTGCTGCGCGATGAGCCGGCGGAGAAATGCAACGGACTGATCAATCGCACCGGGTCCCAGCAATCGAACGCCGGAGGTGCCGCCCAGCTGGGCTGGTCCGGGACACTCGCCGGACAGCGCCATCAAGTCACGGCGGGTATCGCCTATGATCGCAACTGGATCCGCCTCCACCAGTCCTCGCAGCTGGGATACCTCAATCCGGATCGAAGCATCACCGCGCTCGACGCCTTTGGCGACGGGGTCAGTGGTGGGAGCGAGGACGGGGAACCATACGACACCCGGGTCGACCTCACGGGTCGTGTCTGGACGGGCAGCTTCTTCCTGACAGACACCTGGGCGATTGCCCGCCGGACGTCGCTGACTCTCTCTGGACGCTACAATCGAACAACGATCGACAACCGTGATCGCATCCTCCCACTCGAAGGGCCCGGATCGTTGACGGGCCGACATACCTTTGCCCGCTTCAACCCCGCGATTGGGCTGACCTATTGGCACCGCTCCTGGCTCAACCCCTACGTGGCCTATACTGAGGGCAGCCGCGCACCCACCTCGATCGAGCTGGGCTGTGCCGATCCCAACTTTCCTTGTCGCCTTCCCAATGCCCTGGCGGGGGATCCGCCCCTCGATCAGGTCGTCACCCGCACCGTCGAAACCGGCCTTCGTGGGGAACTCGAAGGGCGTCTGCGCTGGGATCTGGGGTGGTTTCAGAGCGTCAACCGCCAGGATCTCCTCTTTGTCGCCTCGGGTCAGACCGGGTTCGGATACTTTCGCAATTTCGGGCAGACTCGACGGGAGGGATTCAAAGGCTCGATCCAGGGGCGGTTTCGGCGCCTCGGCGCGGGAGCCAACTACACTCTCCTCGACGCCACTTTCGAGAGCCCCGAGCGGGTCGGGGGAACCGGCAACAGCACCAATGATGGCGTTGTCCCAGGGCTCGAAGGAGCCGTCCAGATCGATCCTGGTGCCCAGATCCCCCTGATTCCCCGCCACCTGCTCAACGCCTTTGCCGATCTCCAGGCCACTTCCCGCTTGACTCTCCACGCCGGAATGGTCGGGGCTTCGCAGTCCTTTGCCCGTGGCAACGAGAACAACCGCCATCAACCCGATGGAACCTACTATCTGGGTCAAGGCGCCTCCCCTCGCTACACCGTTGTCTCGGCTGGTGGCCGGGTCAGAGTTGGCCGCGGAGTCGAACTCTTCGTCCAGATTCAAAATCTCTTCAACCGGCGCTACTACACTGCCGCCCAGCTTGGCCATACCGGGTTTGACGCGAGCGGCAACTTTGTCGCCCGGCCGTTCGGAGAGATCGATGAGGAGTACCCGGTCACCGGATCGACGTTCTTCGCTCCAGGAGCTCCCCGTGGGATCTGGAGCGGGATCCGCCTCTCGTTCTGACCCGCTCCCCTCAATGGGGCCACCAGAGAAGCAGGAGGATGCCAACCCCGATCGTGCTGGCAAAGACGATCCCGACTCGAACTTTGAGTACCCGATCCGCCAGGAAGAGAACGGTTCCGAGCTTGAAGAGGAGATTGGAGAGAATGGCCATTACCACCATCCGCCACGCCTCCCCACTCGCCAGCCGATCGAGCTGGACCAGTCGCGCAGTCGAGAGCGTGATCGCGTCGACGTCGGTCAACCCGGAGATCGCCGCCACGAGCAGCAACCCCCGGTTTCCAAACTGATCCCTCGTCAGGGCCACCAAAAAGAGAATGGCGGCATAGAGCCCGGCAAAGAAGAGCGCTGAACTCAGCTCGGAAGGATTGCTCTGCTCGGGCAGAGAGTGCTCACTTCCACGTCCGCACGCCCAGAGGAAGATCGCCCCTCCCATCCCGACACTCATCATCAAGAGGAGCGGAAGAAAGGCTTCCCACAACATCCCGGGCGCGACTGCGGCAATCTCGATCATCACACGAACAAAGACGACTGTGTTGGCCAGAAGAATGATAATCGACCCAGTCCGGCTCGAATGGAGCGACTGCTTCGAGCGACGCGCAAAGCTGACCGTCGTCGCCGTACTCGAGATGAGCCCCCCCAGAAGACCCGTCAGCACCAGTCCGGTCTTCTCGCCTAAAAACTGATAACTGATGTACCCCGTCAACCCAATTCCGACGATCAGCACCACCATCCACCAGATGTTGCGCGGGTTGATCACCTCATAGGGGCCATAGGTCTGGTTGGGCAGGACGGGAAGGATCACCAAGGAGAGAAGGGCAAACTGCATGATGACCTTCAGATCGATCGCGGTCAGTCGCGCGACGGCGTTATGCAATTCCCCCTTGAAATGGAGCAGGACTGCCGTTACGCCTCCGATCGCGATGGCAATGGTCGGAGGTCCGAGGATGAGAAACGCTCCCACCCCGTACATCAGCAGAATGGCAATCTCCGTCGTCAGGCCCGGATCTGGCTCCCCAACGCGAGCGTCGATCTCTTTCCCGATCAGCATCAGCCCCGCCAGGGCCAGGAACCCCACCGCGACCACCCACCCTCCATACCACTGGGCGAGCAGCGCACTCAGTGCCCCCAGCAAGGTAATCAGGGGAAACGTGCGCAGGCCGGCCAGCCGCGAGGCGACAGACTCCCGCTGTAACCCGACCAGAAGGCCAAGGCCCAGCGCGATTCCCAATTGAACGTAGAGATTGGACATCCCTCCCCAAAAGACTTTCCAGGCATTCTTCGCACCTGGCTAGAAGTCATCCCAAAACCTTCTTTGCTGGGACCCGATCCCTTCTTCTCTCCGCGTCTCTGGTGTGCCTCTTCCCCCCCCGTCGAAGGCCCGGTTTTTTTGTCTCGCACCGGAGGGAGGGGCAAGGGGGCAGGG
>JBMUAP010000002.1:0-28628 GCA_049454155.1 Blastocatellia bacterium | reverse complement strand
TCGATTGGACCAGAACAAAGACAAAGAGCAGGGCGAGGAGTTGTGGGAGGCCCGCGCCGTCGAGGGCGAGGAAGGAGAGAGAGAGGAAGAGACCGGTGAGGGTGCCGAGGTAGGGGACGAAGTTGAGGAGGCCCGTGAGAAAGCCGAGAGTGAGGGCAAGCGGGACCTGAAGAAGGAAGAAGCCAGCGGCATAGAGAATGCCCATGGCAAGGGCGATCAAAAGTTGGCTTCGAACATAGGTTGAGAGGACAACGTTAACTTGATGAAGCAATGACCCGGTGGTGGAGCGGTAGCGGGGAGGGATGAGTTGATCGAGATGGGCTCGCATGGCCCGACCGTCGACCAGCAGATAGAAGAGAAAGAGTGGGATCAGGAGCAGGTCGAGAAGGGAAGCGGTGAAGTCGACGAGACGAAAGAGTCCCTGTTCAGTCCAGGCGAGAACGGCATTACGGATGTGCTCCTGCTCGGTCGGATCCTGGAGGCGCGCGATTTGAGAGCGGAGCTGTCGGTGAAGAGCGGGGCTGGCAGATTCGATCCGCTGGAGAGTCTGCTCAATCCGGGAGCGATCGGTGAGAAGGTCGCGTCCTTGCTGGTAAGAGACGCCCAGTTGGTGCCAGATCGCGGGGAGAACGAAGAGGAGGAGGAGCGTGAAGGCCAGGGCAGTGGCGCTGAAGGTTCCAATGACGGAGGTCATTCGGGAATATCCACGTCGCTCGATCCGGTTGACGAGTGGGGTCAACAGATAGGCAAGTGCGATCGCGGCGAGAAGGGGAATGAGGATGATGCGGACCCCGATCAGAAGGAACCAGACCGTCAGGAGGACGGCCAGGGCGGCGGGAATCCAGCGCATCCATTGCAGAGGATCCTGCGAACTGCTCCGGCCAGACGCAGAGGGCGAACTTGACCCTGCGGTGAGGGGCGTAGGTCTGGTCTCAATGGCTCGAGCCGGTTCCGTTGCTCGGTCGATTGGTGGTTGAGGCGTCATTCCGGGGATCCCCCTCGCGCATGAGGCGATTGACGTGCAACAGATAGTGGAGGCCGGAGAAGACGGTCATGCCAAGGGCCAGCAGATAGACGACAGGCAACCAATCTTCCAGTAGATGAGCGACATTGGCCGTCAGGAAGAGGACGATGGTGACGACCTGGACGAGCGTATTGATCTTGCCGGGAATGGAGGGGCGAAACTGACTGAACCCAGTGACGATATTGATGACGAGGGCTCCCAGGACGATGAAGATATCCCGACTGATGACGGCGGCAGTGAGCCAGAAAGGAAGGGGCGGGAGCGCGGTAAAGCGAGGCAGCGAGAGAACGATAAAAGCGGTGACCAGAAGCAGTTTGTCCGCCATCGGGTCGAGAATCTCTCCGAGGGGGGTTTTCTGATTGAAGGCGCGGGCGACCAATCCATCCAAGCCATCAGTGATTGCCGCGACGAAGAAGACGATCAAGGCGAGCAAGAATCGCTGATAAAAGATACAGGAGACGAAGACCGGGATGAGGATCAACCGAAGAATGGTCAGCAGATTGGCGATAGTGAAGACCGAGGTGGACATGGAAAACGCCGGGTTGTCGTCAGCTCGAAACAGCACTCCAGAGCAGCCTTTTCGATCAAGATCCAGATCGATCAAGATCCAGATCGATCAAGATCCAGATCGATCAAGATCCGGAAAGACTTAAGCGCAGGAGTTCGCTGCAGTATGACCGCCAACCAGATGATACGGTTTCACTTTTTCTTTTCAAAGTCATTTGAGCCATAATAAAGAAGTTAGTGAGGCCCCCCAGGCAGGAGAGCGAAGTGGAGAGAGAGGACGGGCAGAAGGCACAACGAACATTGGTGGTGGGAGATGTCCACGGGAAGCATCGGCTGTTGACGCGATTGCTGACGGAGATGTCCTATCGACCCTCGGAGGATCGCTTGGTTCTGATTGGGGATCTGATCGACCGGGGAGAAGACTCCGCCGGGGTTGTCTCGCTTGCGCTGGAACTGAGCCTCGCGGCTCCCGAACGAGTGACCGTCTTGCGCGGCAATCACGAAGACATGATGATCTCGGGCATTCTCGACCCAGAGGGGTCGGATGCCCAGCTCTGGTATTACAACGGCGGCATCGAGACCCTCGAGAGCTATGTGGGCGAAGACAATGAACTGAAAATTCCGGAGGAGCACTTCGAGTTTTTGCTGAGCCTGCCGACTTGGGCCGAGGATGAGCACGCGATCTACGTCCACGCAGCTCTGGTGGAAGATGAGCAAGGCCAGTTTCGCCATCCGAGCGAAGGGCCGGACGATCCAGAGCTGTTCTGGTCCCGGAATCGTCGCTTCTTTGAGGAGTACAGCGGGAAGACGGTCGTCTTTGGCCACACGATCACGGGCATGCTCTTTGGTGAGCCAGAAAAGGTCTGGCAAAGGGAGAGTGCCATCTGTGTCGACACCGGTGCCTATCTCTGCGGGGTTCTCTCGGCAGTCGAGCTTCCTTCTCGAAAGACGTACAGCGTGCGTGAGAGTGCCCAGGGAATGGTGGCGAAGATGGTTGGGGGGGCTGGACGATTGGTCGGAAAGCGTCGCCCGTCCCTCTTCTGAAGGGGAGGCTGCCAAAGATGGGGAGGGCGGCGACGCGATCTTTGCCTGACGAGGAGACGGCTGCGGCGATCGGCGACGGGATCGCCTGCTTGATTGCTACCCAGGGGAGGGCGATTGTGCTCTTGGATGGTTCCCCGCTTCTGACCAGGGTGTATGACCATCTTTCACAATGCCCACTCGATTGGACCCGGGTGATTGGAATCCAGCTGCGGGAGAGGACTGGCCCGGAGGGGCTGGGCCAACGGTTGTTGATCGACTGGCTGGTCAGCCGTGTCCCGATGGCCGAATTTCACGGTCTTCGCGGAGCGGCGTCGAACCTCGCGGCGGTATGTGCGAATCACGGCGCCCTCCTGCAGCGCCGGCCGCCGGATCTGGCCTTGGTGGCATTGGAAGAAGGAGGCTATCCCATCCGCAAAAGAGAGACTGGTGGGCTCGTCTGCCACCAGCCTCCCTGGATCGGGCTGTGTTTGGAGACGCTCTGTCAACTTCCCTGTTGCCATCTCGCCGGTTGCAGCCGGGAGATCGAATCGCTTGCCCCGTTGGAAGAGACCGTCTTCACGTTTCCACTGTTCTGACCCATCTTCTCATTGCTCCCCACTCACAGCCACGCCGCGGTAGAGTTCCCCAAGAACGGCAGGGGCGCGGGCGAGCTGTGTTCGTTCGAGTTTGGGGAGGAGGAACCCTGCTTCACGCAGGAACTGATCAATTGGGCGGTTGAGATGGCAACCGGCTCCGAGTCGATTCTGAAGAGGGTTGAGACGGTCCTGCCAGCGGGCGACAGCGGCTGAATCACTGCGACCGTGTTCGAGAAAGAGGAGCATCCCCTTTGGATGGAGGACGCGACGCATCTCGGCAAGTGCCGCGCGGAGATCGGGGATGGTACAGAGCGTGAAGGTGGTGACGACGGTGTCGAATTGGCCATCACGGAAGGGGAGTCGACCTTGCGCGTCGAGTCGCCATTGGCTCACCGGGAAGGGAGCGGCCGCGATCCGGCTGCGGACACGTTCGGCGAGCATCTCTTCCGGGTCAAGCACGGTCAGTTGGGTGACGTTCCCCGGGTAGAACGGGAGGTTGAGCCCCGTTCCAAAGCCGATCTCCAACGTCTCCCCTCTGGCAGGTGCGAGGGCCCGCCGGCGTTCCGCCCCTACCTCCCAGCTCCCCAGAAACCGGTCCATCAATCTCGGAAAGACCCATCGTGCGTACCACCCCATTCTCATTCCCTCCCCTTTTTCCTCCCCAGACCAATTGGTGGGGCGTTTGTAGCAATTTCGCAAAGATATTGTAGGATAGGACATTGGGCGATCCGAAGGGTAAATCATCGCCATAAGAGCGACGGAAAGAGCGGGCATCGAACCGCCCGGGCGGTCGAGGAGGGGCCCAATCAGGAAACCTGTTCGAAAAGCCTGCTCAACCGCGCAAGAAGACAGAGACTGCGAGCGAGAAGTCCATCAACCAACAGAAGCAGTATAGGTAGAAGCAGCGTAGGGGAGAAGAAGAGAGGAAAGGACGGCAGCACCAGCCATGCGAGACGAACAACAGATCGCCGGGATCATCGAGAAAGAGTTTGGCGCGAACGCCACCTATGTGGAAGACCTCTTCCGCCAGTACCGTCAGCAACCGGGTTCGGTTGGGGAAGAGTGGGAGCGCTATTTTGGCGGACTTCTGGGGGGTAACGGGGGACCGCCGGCGATGGTGTCGAGGGAAGAGGCTGGAGCGGCAGTGCCGGTCCAGCGTCAGTCCCAGGTCGCACCGGCAGGGGGGACTGGCGCGGTGGTCGAGCCGCCAGTGGAGCGGATCGAGCGCGTGACGATGCGTGGACCGGCCGCCCGGATCGTCGAGAACATGGAGTCGAGCCTGGGGGTGCCGACCGCTACTTCGATCCGGCAGATCCAGATCAAGCTGCTCGATGAGAACCGGCGCTGGATCAACCGCTATCTGGAAGCGCAGGGCCGGCCAAAGACCTCGTTCACCCATTTCATCGCCTGGGCGATGCTCAAAGCGATCGCCAAATATCCACAGTTGAATGATGGCTACCAGGAGGTGGAAGGGGCTCCGACACGCCTTCGGCGCGAAGAGGTCCATCTGGGGGTGGCGGTTGATGTGCAGAAGAAGGATGGGACCCGAACGCTTCTCGTCCCGAACCTCAAGGCTGCCAATCACCTTCGGTTCCGTGAGTTTCTCGATGCCTATCAGGATGTCATCACCAGAGCGCGGAATGGCAAGCTGCAGGTGGCAGATTTCCAGGGGACGACGATCAGTTTGACCAACCCGGGAACCATCGGAACGACTGCCTCCAGCCCGCGTCTGATGGCGGGCCAGGGATTGATCCTCGCCACCGGCGCCATTGAGTTCCCGCCCGAGTATGCGGCGATGACCGAGGCGGCTCTCTCCCAACTCGGCATCGGCAAAGTGCTGACGATCACCAGCACCTACGATCACCGGATCATTCAAGGAGCCGAATCGGGCCTCTTTCTCGCCTATCTGCATGAGCTGCTTTTAGGGAAGCACGGCTTCTATGATGAGATCTTTGCCGATCTGGGCATTACCTACCGGCCGCTCCGCTGGTCGACGGATGTCAATCCCCTCTTTTCGGGGGTCGATCGGGAGCGCGAGCAGATTCAGAAGCAGGTGCGTCTCTTCGAGTGGATCAACGCCTATCGGGTGAGGGGCCACCTCATTGCGGATACGGATCCCCTCGGCATGATTCCGATGCACGCGCACCCCGAGCTTGAGATTGAGACCTATGGCCTCTCGATCTGGGATCTCGACCGGGTCTTCTTCACCAATGGATTGGGGGGGAAGGACTATGCCACCCTGCGTGAAATCTGGAGCATGTTGATTCGGTTCTACTGTGGCAAAGTGGGGATTGAGAGCCGTCACATCTCGAGTCAAGAGGAGAAGCAGTGGATTCGGGAGCAGATCGAGCAGGATCCGCCGCCACTCCCCCGAGAGATCAAGCTCCAGTTGTTGCAGAAGCTGGTCGCCGCCGAACAGTTCGAGAAGTTCTTGCACACCAAGTTTCTCGGGCAGAAGCGGTTTTCAGTCGAAGGGGGCGAGTCGATCATTGCCATGCTCGACCAGTTGATCGTCGGTGCGGCCGAGCGTGGAGTGGATGAGGTGGTCCTGGGGATGGCCCACCGGGGTCGGTTGACAGTTCTGGCCAACATCATTGGGAACTTCAGTGAGCGGATCTTCACTGCGTTCGAGGGCTCGGTGCACCCTAACTTTCCAGCGGACGAAGGAGACGTCAAGTACCACCAGGGAGCAACAGGAACGCGGGAGGTCGGGGGGCGGGAGGTCTACCTTCGGCTCTCTCCCAATCCGAGCCACCTTGAGTTTGTCAATCCGGTGGTGGAAGGGATGGCGCGTGCTCGCCAGGACCAGCTCTCCTCCGGGGGGGCGGGTCGGGGACAGGCGCACGAGCGGATCCTCTCGGTGCTGATCCACGGGGATGCCGCCTTTGCTGGGCAGGGAATTGTGACGGAGACACTCAACCTGGCGAGCCTGGATGGCTATAGCACGGGTGGGACGATCCACTTTGTCATCAATAATCAGATCGGGTTTACCACCTCGCCGACGTCGAGCCGTTCGTCGATCTACTCGACCGATGTCGCCAAGATGACGCAATTGCCAATCTTTCACGTCAATGCCGACGATCTGGAGGCCGCCTACAGGGTCTTGCAGATTGCACTCGACTATCGAAAGAAGTTCAAGAAAGACGTGGTCATCGACCTGATCGGCTTCCGGCGGCACGGTCACAACGAGGGAGACGAGCCGAGCTACACCCAGCCTCTGATGTACCAGCGGGTGAGGGAGCATCCAGGGATTCGTGAACTCTACTCGCGCCAGTTGTTGCGCGAGGGGACGCTCAGTGAGGATGATCTGCGACAGGTGATCGAGGAGCGTTGGCGCCGGTATGAGAACGCCATGCTCGGAGCCAAGGAGATCGTCGCTCGCCAGAAGGCGATCACGCGCCTCCCGGACCCGGAGCCAGAGATCGATGGTTCGGAGGTGATCGAGACGGGCGTCGATCAGACGGTGCTGCGGACCGTGTCACAGGCGATGAATGTCGTCCCGAACGGATTCACGATCAACCCCAAGATGGTCAGTCAGATGTCCCGCCGAGCAAGGATGGGGGAGGGGGAGATCCCGATCGATTGGGGCTTTGCCGAAGGGCTCGCCTTCGGGTCGCTGCTCGTCGAGGGCACCTCAGTGCGCCTCTCGGGACAGGATTGTGGCCGCGGAACTTTCAGCCAGCGCCACGCGATCCTCTACGATACCCAGACGGGCGAGCCGTGGACTCCCCTGCAAGCACTGGCACGCCAAGAGGTCCGATTTCAGGTCTTCGACAGCTCTCTCTCGGAGGCGGGTGTTCTCGGCTTCGAATATGGCTACTCAGTGATTGCCCGCGGCTCGTTGACGATGTGGGAAGCACAGTTTGGCGACTTCTCGAACGGTGCACAGGTGCTGATCGATCAGTTCATCGCGCCGGGAGAGGATAAATGGCAGCAGACTTCGCGGTTGGTCTTGTTGTTACCGCACGGCTACGAGGGACAGGGCCCCGAGCACTCCAGTGCCCGGTTGGAGCGCTATCTGCAGTTATGTGCAGACAATAATATGCAGGTCTGCTATCCAACGACACCGGCCCAATACTTCCACCTGTTGCGTCGTCAGGTGTGGCAGCCCTTGAGCAAGCCACTTGTCGTCATGACGCCGAAGAGCCTGCTTCGCCTTCCCCAGGCGGTCTCGAGCCTGGATCAGATGACCAGTGGAGGGTTTCTTCCGGTGATTGGTGATCCGGTCGATCCAGCAAGGGTGGAACGGATCCTGCTTTGCAGTGGCAAGGTCTACTATGACTTGGTCGCAGAGCTGGAGCGCAGGGGGGCAGGGCGAGACCGGATTGCGATCCTCCGGGTTGAGCAGTTCTATCCGTTCCCGTTGACGCTGTTGCGCCGCTGGCTCGCCAGCTACCCTCACGCCGAGGAGGTCTTCTGGGTGCAAGAGGAGTCACAGAATATGGGAGGCTGGAGTTTTGTGCGACCACGGCTGGAGGCACTCCTCAGGGAGGATCAGGAGCTGCGGTACGTTGGGCGTGCCGCCAGTGCCAGCCCGGCGACAGGCTCCTACACGATTCATCAATTGGAGCAGGCGAAGTTCCTGCGCGAGGCTCTCGACTGATGAGAGCGGTCGAGGAAGAGCGCGAACCTCGACCCCAAGGTGGCAGATTTCGTTGATCTTCCGCGGAGGCTCTTCATTGGCGGGTCGCGGGGCGGGCGCGCGGGACATCAGATAGATCAGCTTGTCGTTGAAGTGGAGGTGCTGGAGCCGCTCGGGGGGGGCGACGAGGGGTGGACCTTCGATGATGACGGGCTTGATCTCTGGGGGAGCCTCATCATTGCCCTGTTGGCGATCGAGTGCGTAGTTGACTTCCCGCATGACCCAGGGAGAGCGCTTGGCGGCATTCGACCAGAAGAGGAGGAAGAGGTCGCACTTGTCGATGTTGCGGTAGAGCTCCTTCTCCCAGCGTTGGCCAGGATCGAGACTGAGCAGGTCCTGAAAGTAGCGGATTCCCATCTGGTCAAGCATCTGCACACGGGCGAGGACTTTGTCTCGATCCTCGGAGGCGTACGAGAGGAAGGTGAAACGATAGGCAAAGGCACAGGTCTCCGGCTCTGTCGCCGCCGGAATGGGAGTGCCAGCGGGAACAACCTGGAGGAGAAATGAGATCCGGCCAATCGGGACAGTATTCTGGCTGATGGTCACCTTGCCGGCGAGATTCCCGGTTGGACAGTCCAGCGGAATGTCGACAATGAATTGGACAGATTCGGTATCTCCCATCCAGACCAGCGTTTGAATGGGGTCAGGGAGAGATCCCCGAGAGAGTTCAAGGTGGAAGGTCAGTTCTGTGCCACGGGCGACCCGGGCGGAGAGAGTCTTGACTCCGCGAGATTGGGCCGTTGGGTCGAATTGTACGGCGAGGCGGCCTGCTTCAGAATCGAGCCCTTCGAGATGCGCGAAGACCTGGATCATGAGGGTCTCCCCCTGCGGCGCGATGGCCGGGGCGAAGACTGAGCACTCGACCAAGTCCTGTTGGGCACTTCCGGGCAGTTCGAGATTGGCGGCTGGGGCGCTGGTGGAAGTCATGAGCGAATTGCCCAGGACGTCGAAAGTTGGGAGCAAACCCTCCGGGGCAGGCTCTTCACTGGCATCGGCCAGGATGGACTTCTCCCGCCTCCGACGGTGATCCCCGAGCGGGAGGGTAGCGAGCAGCATCAGCACCGCGCCAGCCCCACCGAAGATGGGACTCAGCAGCTTGACCTGTCCTGATTGGAGCAACGGATCCGCAACCGAAACGGGAAGTCGCTCTCGCCACAGGAGATGGCGGACAGTCTGCGTTGCGGTCATCTCCAAGTTCCTGGGGCGCCATTCGATCTCCATGACGGCCTCGATCTCCTGCTGAACCGCCGCTGAGTTGGCGCGGATCTGCCATTCCCAGTCTACCCGGGTCGACTGCCCCAAGGGGCGCCACGAATCCTGAGCGGTCTCCACAGGAAAGATTTCGATCGATTCGGAATGGAGCTGACAGCGAAGCCAGGCGTCGTAACCAGGTCCCTGGCTCTCCCCGAGAGAGACACCGAGGGGACGGTTGGGAATCGGTTCAATCGAAGACGTCCGCTGGGTGCGGTCGCCGCTGGTCGTGGTCAGGTCGGTTGGACTGGGCTGTTCGACCATCCTTCGCTTGAAGCTGATGCGGACGGGCTCCATTTCTCCCTTCTCGATTCGATCGGGGTAGTCACCTTCGACCTCTTCTTGGTGGAAGATGGCAGGCGTGGGAGTTGGTTCGGCAATATAGAAGAGGACATCCCCTTTCTCAGGGAATGTCGACGGAGGAGCCTTCTCGATCGAGGGAGCGGACGGTGGGAGGATGACCGATTGTTTCTTTTCGTCGGTTGGGGATGCGGGGGAAGGCGGAGGGGCAGCAGGTCGGCTCGGCCGAACAGGGCGCGGGTTGGGGGTGGGTCTCCTTTCCGATGGGGGCCGACGAATTGTGTTCGGAAGTGGCTCGACCATCGCCTCTCGGTCGAACCCCTTGCCGCCAATCGGTGCCAGACTCTCAACCCGCACCAGTGTCAGCAAATATCCAACCGCTCCCAGCACCATCAAGAGAGCCCCGATTGCTTTGGCGGTCCGCCTCCAGTTCTTCGGCAGAATCCGTTCCCTCATCAATCTCCCCCAATCTCTGATACCATCCATTCGAATGAGATGCCAATTTCCGATCCTCAAGAGTTGACGGCGCCAGTAGCAGGAGGAACGGTGTGAGCAGTCGGTAGCGCCGGATGAAGATCAGCCAGAGACCCCAGTCCGTCAACAATGGGGAAATTAATCTTCAACCGGGCTCTTCGGGGTTTCCCGCAATTTCCGATTTGAGATAGAATGCGTTCTTTTCGCGACACTAGAGAGGGAATCAGGGTGAGGCCGCGAACTTTTGAAACAGCTTGAGATGGGTTGAGCAGGGAAATAGCGCGTACGGGACTCGAACCCGTGCTCTCCGCCTTGAGAGGGCGGCGTGTTAACCAGTTACACCAACGCGCCAAACAGAGGGAAGATAGCACGGTCGAAGCCCTTTTTTCAAGCAGGCTACAGGAAGAATCGATCCCAGGGTTAGTCCCACGGTTACCCCCAAGGTTACCCCCACGGTTCCCAAGGATCCAACCCATTCAACCGATCTCAACCAACCTACTTGGAAGAAGCGTTGAGAGAAGAGAGGATAGAGGAGAAGATGGCCACATCGTTGGCGGAGGAGATCAAGGGACAGCTCATCAGGCTGGTGCGCGAGCAGTTCGGCGAGGAGTTGGGAGAGGTGGTCGTCGAGACGCCCCCGCAGCGGGAGATGGGCGATCTGGCATTTCCCCTGGCCTTTGAGTTGGCGAAACGGCTCAAGGCGGTGACAGGGGAGAAGCAGAACCCACGGGAGCTGGCCGGAAGGCTCGCGGCGGGGTTGCGGGACTTGACCGGGGTCTCCCGGGTCGAGATCGCCGGGCCTGGGTATCTCAACGTCTTCTTCGATCGTCCACGTTTCTTCTCCTCGCTCGTCGGGGAGAGGTCAACCAAGGGCTCGATCCGTTCCACAGGGATCGGTGGAAAATTGATCGTCGAGCATACCTCGATCAATCCCAACAAGGCGGCCCACATTGGGCACGTGCGAAACGCAGTTCTCGGAGATACGACCGCGCGCCTGCTGCGGGCGACGGGGGAAGAGGTCGAAGTCCACAACTACATCGACAATACCGGGGTCCAGGTGGCCGATGTCGTGGTCGGCTTTCTTCATCTGGAGAAGCGTACCCGGGCGGAGATCGAAGCGCTGACGACGCAGAGCTGGACCAATCGCGCCGAGAGCTTCGACTACTACTGTTGGGAGCTCTACGCGCGGGTGGGGGGCTGGTACGAAGAGGATCGATCGCGGCTGGAGATTCGGGCCCAGACGCTCCACGAGATCGAGGCCGGGAACAACCCGACAGCGGAGATCGCCGAGCTGATCTCGAACCAGATCGTCGATTGCCACCTTGCGACGATGGCCCGGCTCGACATTGGCTACGACCTCCTCGCGCGGGAAAGTGAGATTCTGCACCTCCAGTTCTGGGCACACGCCTTCGAGAAGCTCAAGGAGACGGGAGCCATCGTCTTCGAGACCGAGGGCCGGAACCAGGGCTGCTGGGTCATGAAAGCGGAGGAGAGCCATCCCGATGAGGGCACTGGTGCGGAGGTCTCCACTGCGGCCAATGAGGCCGATGAGTTTGACGCGGATAAGATCATCGTCCGCTCGAATGGGACGGTCACCTACACCGGGAAGGACATCGCGTATCACCTCTGGAAGCTCGGAAAACTGGGGCTCGACTTCCACTATCGGTTTCTGTGCCACGATCATCGCGGGCGTGAGGTCTGGGTGACCACCAGCCAAGCCCCAACCGTGGCTGCACCCCATCCACCATTTGGCAATGGAACGGCCTTTCTCAATGTCATCGACGTTGGGCAGTCCTACCCGCAGGCCAACGTCAAGCGTGGCGTCATGATGATCGACCACGACGAGCGGGTCGCCCGCAGCGCCCATCTGGCGTATGAGAAGGTGACGCTGACCCCGGCGGCAGCGGCGGAGCTGGGGAGTGTTCTCTCGGAAGCAGACACCCAGCGGCAACAGATCGGGATGTCGGGGCGCAAAGGGCTGGGGGTCAAGGCCGATGACCTTCTCGACCGGCTGGAAGCGGAAGCCGGGCGCGAGGTTGTGGCGCGCCACCCCGAACTCTCTGCCACGCAACAACAATCGATTGCACGTCAGATTGCCGTGGCCGCCCTGCGCTACTTTCTCCTCAAATTTACGCGGACCTCGATCATCGCCTTCGATTTTCGGGAAGCGCTCAGCTTCGATGGAGAGACGGGGCCCTACCTTCAATATTCGACGGTACGGGCACGAAAGATCTTCCAGAAGCTGGGACAGGACCCCGCCGCGCTCCGTGACTCTTTGGCGCAAGTGCCCTTGGCGCGGATTGAGGAGTTCTTCGCGGGGGAGGTAGGACTCGAACTGTGGTCGCTGGTCCATTTCGCCGGGCGCTTCCGGGAGGTGCTCGAGTTGGCGGCCAATGGGTTTGAACCGACTCACCTCGCCAAATATGCCTTTCAACTGGCCAAACAGTTCAACCTCTTCTACCACCACCACCATATCCTGAGTGAGCCGGACGAGACCCGGCGACTTCTCTTGCTGACGGTGGCCGGTCTGGTGCGGTCTACCCTCGAGGAGGCGCTCTTGATTCTGGGGATCGAGACGCCAGAGATGATGTAACCCTCCCCCTTTTTCCCCTTCAAATCATCGTTGAGACAGGAAGCGCGAGACAGTTATGTTTATTGTGATGGAACCAGAGGCGTCGGATGCGGATATCCGACGTGTCATCGAAGTTGTCGAGTCGGTCGGTTTTCGTGGCCATGCAGTCCCCGGGGCGAGCCGAACTGGGGTGGTGATTACGGGAAATCAAGCTCCCATCGATCCCGCACCGTTCAGTGATCTGCCTGGCGTCGCGGAATGCGTGCGCATCACCAAGCCCTATAAACTGGTCGGACGTGATCTCAAGCACGTCAAGACCGCCATCCGGGTGGGAGAGGCCGAGATCGGGGGGCAGGAGGTCGCGATCATCGGTGGTGTCTGTGCCGTTGAATCGCACGAGCAGACGATGCTCACGGCCGAGGTGGTGGCGGAGATGGGGGGGAAGTGGTTCCGTGGCGGCGCCTTCAAGCCTCGCACCTCACCCTATGCTTTTCAGGGCCTCGCGGAAGAAGGGCTCAAGATTCTGTCGGAGGTTCGCGATCGGTTCGGCTTGCGCATCGTTACCGAGGCCGTCGACGAGCCGGCCCTCGACCTGACCGAGAAGTATGCCGATGTCATCCAGATTGGGACCCGGAACATGCAGAACTTCAGCCTGCTCAAGCGGGCCGGGCAGGCCCGCAAGCCGATCCTGCTCAAGCGGGGCATGTCTTCGACCCTGGAAGAGTTTCTCCTTGCGGCCGAGTACATCATGGCCGAGGGCAATTATGAGGTGATTCTCTGTGAGCGTGGGGTCCGGACCTTTGCGACCCATTCGCGTTTCACGCCAGACCTGACGGTCATCCCCGAAATACACCGCCTCTCGCACTTACCGATCATCTTCGACCCGAGCCATAGCACTGGGAAACGGGAAACGGTCATTCCCTTGGCGCGCGCCGCGACGGCGGTCGGGGCCGATGGGCTGCTCGTCGACGTTCACCCCTATCCTGAGCGAGCGCTCTGCGATGGGCCACAGGCCCTCCTCTTCGATCAGTACAGGGAGATGGTTCGGGAGGTCAGGGCGATTGCCCAGATTGTTCAGGCCGGGGACGCCACGCTCGAGCGGGTAGTTCGAAAGGGCTGAGCAGCCTTTCCCGGCCGCCCCTCCCTTACTCGACGGTGAAGTGGAGGGAGCGGCGGGTTGTTTGTCTCGTCGTCCGGTCGATTGCGACGAGGCGCAGCTCGTAGCTGCCCGGTTCGAAACTTTCGAGGGAGAGCCGCGCGTGGTAGGGGAGATCGCTGTTCCGCTCCACTGCCGCGAATGGATTGAGGGGGGAGGCGATGACCAGTTTGTTTCCGGCGTAGACCTGTGTCTGGATTGCCGCGTCCGCGATTCCCTTCTCACCGAGGGCCGCGTTATAGGCGAAGACGAGGAACTCGAGGTGTCCCTTTCGCGCGAAGCGCCGGTAGACGATCGCCGCGACGTCCTCGACGACGGGTACAGGAGGGGCCCCTTCCTTGGCATCTGGAATCGACCCGTCTCTCTGGCTGTCGGTGATGAAGATGCTGCTGAGGGTAATTGCCTTCTTGGACAGGTCCGGTACCTCGATCCAAGTGCTCGCCGACCCGATCCGGAAGATGCCTTCCTGCCGGAGCACGGTCCGAATCTGGTAGAACCCGGGGGGCAGTTGCAGCAACTGTCGATAGGCGAGCCCCGTTTGTCGTGCCTGGGCGAGGCTTGAAGTCCGCAGATTGATCTCAAGAGCCTCGCTGCGGTTGTTGGCGACCTTTCCCGATTCTGTGTAGATGACTGTGTCGAGGAGCAGCCGTGCCCGATGGCGATCCCGTTCCGCTTTCAATTCGAGAGCTGCCAGGTCGATGTGGCCCGTCAGGTCGATCGCCGTCCCCACCTCCGCGCTTTTGAGAAAGTTGGCGGTGATTCCGATCGGCAGCTCGCGAATCGGAACCAGTGAGGAGAGGCCCAGGCGGATCTGCATCTCACGAAGGCGTCGTGCCTCCTTCTCGGAGGTACGGCTGGCAGCGACGAGGGAGGCCCGCTCCGCAGCTTCCCGCTGCAGCCGCTTCTCGTCGGGCGCCAGATAGCCTTTCCGTGTCCGGACCCGGTAGCTGGGGTGATGGGGAAGGCGGACCTCGATCTTGTGGTAGCGTCCATCCCGGGGAGATTCTGCGGGCTCAAAGGCGAGGAGGTAGTAGCTTTCGGTCTCAGCGAGCATCTCGGCGAGACTGATCCCGAGGTCATTCTGGTGGAAGAAGGCCTTCCCGCCAGTATCGGTGGCGAGGGCATAGAGGCCGTCCCGTTGTGCCTCGAGCGCCGTCTGTGCGATTCGGCTCCGCACGCCAGGGAGAATCTGGGCAAAGCCGGAAGGTTGGGTGACATCCATCTCGGGTGGGACGGCGATCAACCCTCGAGCGTCGAGGGAGTAGAGGGTAACTCCAGCTCGGGTGGCGGCATCGGTCACACGCCGCAGATCGAAGTGGCGACTATCCCGCATCCCCCCCAAGAGAAACCCGTCGGAGACCAGCACCATCAACTTTCGGCCAGGCAGTGCTGCCAGCTGGCGGATGGTCGTCTCGATCGTCGTGAGGGTCGCCATGGTGACGGCATTGTTCTCGGCGACGATCTGACGGGCCCTTCCTTGGGCCATTCCGGTCGCTTGTCGCCGATCGACCTGTAGACTGGCCATCAGTTCCTGAACGGCGACTTCCAGGGCGTCCGGATCGTTGCTGTCGATCAACTCGGCGTGATAGGGGCTCAGCCGCGGAATGTCGAAGGTGCTCGTCCCTGTCCGTTCCTGAACGCTGAGTCGATCGATGGCGCGCCCGAGGATCACCCGCTCGCGCGTCATCTGCTGGACCATCCCCAGCGCTCCGCTGGTGGTGATCAGCGCCGCCTCGTCCTGCGGACCCAGCTTTTCCAGAACAAAGCGGCGGAGGGTCTGTTTCGCCACCAGCAACGTCGAGGGAGAGAGATGGAGGTCGTCGATCGTGAAGATGATTCGTCGCCCCTCGACGACTGCCGGCGTGGAAGGGGAGGAGGGCAGCGAAGCCTCTTCCACGTTCGTCCGACGACCTCGTCCCGCTGTTACCCAGCGGGCGGGTCGCTCCGCTGTCCCGATAGCAAAATGGGCGAGAGGTTGCGGCTTGCCGTCTTCCAGCAGCAGAAAGTCTTCCCGTTTGAGCCCCCGGACTGGTCGGCCTTCTCGATCTTCCACCAGCACGTCGATCTGGACCAGCTCCGTCTCGATGCGCACCAGGGTTTCGTCGGGCGGTGGTTGTGTCGAAGGGCGCGGCTCTTGCGCTCCAGCGCCCCCGGTCAGCGCGCCTAGCCAGAGCAGGGCGACGGCCAGGGTGGTAGAATGGCCAATCTTCTTCCTGATTTCGCTGGGATTCGATGGGAACTTTTGACTCGGGGTCGACCGTATGATCCCCTGTCCCACGGGCACCCGACCCAATTGCCGTCGTAAGGCCCGAGGGTAGAAGAATGCCCCAAGGAGACCGCCAGCGGAGGTGGCCGCACGCGGATGAAGAAATGAGCAGAGAGGAGAGTCGAGGTTATGTCCTATCATCTTACAGCCCGGCAACTGGTAATGCTGGCACTCTTGACCGCCCTTTTCGCGGCGAGCGGAGTGGTTTTCTATGACCGCATCGGCAGCCGATTGGTACGCCAGTGGGTGGGCGCGGAGACGGGAAAGCCCCTGGCGGAGGTACAGGCCCTCAAAGGATTGACTGACCCGACCGTTGCTGGCGATGAGACCAACAACCGGGAGATCTATGAGGCCTTCGGTCCGGGGGTGGTCAATATCACCTCGACCGTCCTCGTGCAGGACTGGTTTACCGCCTACCCTAAACAGGGGACTGGCTCCGGCTCCATCCTCGATCAGGACGGCCACATCCTGACCAACTATCACGTCATCCAGGACGCCGAGAAGCTGGAGGTGACCCTCTCCAACAAAGAGACCTATCCGGCACGGATTCTTGGAGTCGATCCGGACAATGACTTGGCCGTCATCCGCATCGAGGCCCCGAAAGAACAGCTGGTTCCGATCCCCCTCGGCGACTCGAAGAGCGTCTTTGTCGGACAGACGGTCCTGGCGATTGGAAACCCCTTCGGACTCGCCCGGACCCTCACCACTGGAATTGTCTCCGGTCTTTCCCGCCCTTTGCGATCAGAGTTTACCAATCGACTGATCGAGGGGGTTATCCAGACCGACGCCGCGATCAATCCGGGCAACTCGGGAGGTCCCTTGCTCAACTCTCGTGGCCAGATCATTGGGATCAACACGATGATCTATAGCCCCTCGGGCGGTTCTGTCGGAATCGGCTTCGCTGTCCCGGTCGATACAGCGCGACGTGTCGTCAATGACCTTCTCCAATACGGCCGCGTCCGGAAGCCAAGCCTTGGGATCAGCCCGATCCCGGTCAACGGGCAGCTCGCACGGTTGCTTGAACTGCCCGTCCGGGAAGGGCTGCTCATTGCCGAGGTCACTCCTGGCGGCGCGGCCAGCCGGGCAGGGATCCGCGGGGCCAGCCGCGAACTTCGCTACGGACCGTACCTCATCCCTGTCGGGGGGGATATCCTCGTTGGCATCAATGGACAACCGATCCGCAATACCGACGATCTCGACGCGGTCCTCAACACGAAATCGATCGGGGACCAACTCAAGGTCGAAGTGATCCGGGGGACCGAGCGGCTCACCCTGACGGTCACTCTCGCCGAACTCCCACGAGGGGGACGTCGAATCTGACCATTGGCTCGACCATCAGCGCTTGCTGGCGACCACTCAGATGGAGGGAGAGGGTGCTTACCTCTCCCTCTGCTCGTTCTGAGGGGGAGGAGCCTCGGGTGGGGGGGCTGCCGTCTTGGTCTTGAATGACCGGGCAATGACGTCGGTCTGGTTGCGGAGGACGCCCAGTGTCGATTTGCGCCCCGTGAACTGCAGAATATAGACAGTCTGCGGATCAGTTCGCACGTAGTAGACACGGCCGGTAAAGGGCTGGTCGCTGGTCGTCTTGTAGTCGTAAGAGAGGAGGGCTCCGTAGTTGTTGGGACCGACGAGGAACTTCTCCATCTTGACCTTGGTGTAGCTGGGGGCGAAGCGGACACGGTCGGCCTCGTCGCGGTTGGCAAATTCCATGACTTCCGTCTCGGCATTGGCCCCATCGATCCGGCGGATCTTGAGTGAACCGTTCTCGCGCACGCGGTAGACAATGTTGACGTCGGTTCGTCCCAACCCATCCTGATTGACGATTCCTAGCCAACCGGCGGGTAGCGAGACAGAATACTTGCCTTCTGGATCCTCGAAGACCTCCTGCGCCTGTCCCTCGCCCGGCATCATGACAACCAGGATCAAGACCGCCAGGGTGAGGAGATTCGTCCACTTCCTGCCTTGCAGATCTCTCATCGTGCATCCTCCTTCCAGTTGATCAGGCGGCGCTCCTCCGCAGACATCAAGAGGGGCCGTCGAGCGGCTTCGAAGAGCGGCTGGAGCGTCTCCCGTTGACGCGCGACCAGTTGGTCGACGCCCCCTTCGGCCAAGCGGACCATCTCGTCGAGCTGCGATCGGCTGAACGGCTCTGTCTCCGCCGTCCCTTGGAGTTCGACAAAACGGCCCTCCCCTGTCCGCACGACATTCATATCGACCTCGGCCGTTGCGTCCTCGTGATAGTCGAGGTCGAGCAGGGCCTTACCGCCGACGATTCCGACGCTGACCGCCGCGAGGTAGTCGCGGAGGACGGGGCGCGGCCAAGGGCGATCATCGCCAATCCGGCTCAGAGCCAGGGCGAGAGCGACGTAGCCTCCCGTGATCGAGGCCGTCCGTGTTCCTCCGTCCGCCTGGATGACATCGCAGTCGATGGTGATGGTGCGCTCGCCAAGGGCGGCGAGGTCGACCACCGACCGCAGGCTGCGCCCGATCAGCCGTTGAATCTCGTGCGTGCGTCCGGAGGGGCCACCCCGTCCGCTCTCCCGTGCCGTTCGGGTCTGGGTCGCACGCGGTAGCATCGCATACTCTGCGGTGACCCAGCCCACTCCTTTGCCCTTGAGAAAGCCCGGAACCTTCTCCTCAACCGAGGCGGTGCAGAGCACACGGGTGTGCCCCGCTTCGATCAGGACCGATCCTTCGGCATAGCGGGTAAAGCTGCAGATCAGTTGCAGCGGTCGTAACTCGTCGGGGTGGCGACCGTCATGCCGCCTCGACGATTCCGCACTCTCGTTTGACTCGTTCGGGCCAGTTGTCCTAGAAGTTTCAATCATCATTCCGGCATTAAACCAGAAACCCATCCTAATTGAAATGACGTCCCTTTTCTCCCATGATTCCCACTCCCACCAAACATCTCCAAAAATAAGACAGCGCGGCGTCTCCCCCACTTGCGGGCAGGAGGGAGCAGTCCAGACAGGGGGGAGAGGAGTGGTACGTTGGGTTCGCTCCAGTGGAGATTCTCTCACGGAGGCACAGCGTCACAGCAGAGCCACCCCTATGGTTGAACAGGCTTGGTCCGGGGCAGGTTGAGTTCGACCCGGTCGAAGACTTGTCCTTTGTCATCGACGGCCTCGATGGTTGCCGTGCCGTTGGGGCGCAGTTCGACGTGGAAAAGATGGTTGCGCGGCTCGGCCTTGGCCAGCCACCACCCCACCTCTGGCGAGGGCACTTCGCGCGTCCGCACACCCCAGGCGCCGTCGCCGAGGAAGAGGAGTCCGTTTTCGTCATCGCGCTGGTGCTGCCGCAGTCGGTGAGAGCGCTTGAAGTTGTGGTGATCATTTTCGAAGAGGGCGGTTGCCCCGTACCGCTCAAAGTGGGGCAGCCAGTGTTGTCGAATCTCGACCGACTGGCGCGCGTCGATGGGGAGCCCGTTGCGGGGGCCCTTGGTCGTTCCGTAGGCTGGATAGTGGTACCAGGCAAAGAGGAACTGCTGCGCAGTCCGATCGCCGAGTACCTGTTGCAGCCAGTCCGCTTGAGCCCCTCCGATCGGGTTGGTGTGCCCTGAATCGAGGGAGACGAGCGAAAGGTAGCGGCCAAAGTCGAGCGTGTAGAACGAGCGGCCCCCTGGGGTGTCGAAGAGGCTGTAGTAGTAGGGGGCATCGTCCGGGATCTTGCCGTTGTAGCCACCTTTGACTTCGTGGTTGCCGATTCCAACGACCATGGGGATGAGGCGCCGGTCTTTTCCAACACAATGGAGCGTCCAGGATTGGATCCAATCGATCCAGCGTGAGGCCGCGACACCATTGGCGTAGGCGAGGTCGCCACCGTGCAACGCGAAGTCTGGGTCGAGGGCTCGAGCCTGCTTGTTCATGGTGTCGACCATCTGTCGGTTGTGCATCATGTCACCGCCGGAGACGAAGCGGATGGGACGGGACATGGTCGCCGGCATCGTCCGAAACCGCCATCCATCGATCTCCCGGGTTGGCTGCTTTCCAATCCCGATCTCATAGACCGAGTCAGGCGTCAGGTCCCTGAGCTCGACCCGGCGAATCTGCAGCGTCGAGGGGCCCGCTTGGCGGCGGATCGCCTCCGCGGAGCGCCACTCTGCCTCCCCCTTCTTTCGGTACCAGAGGGTCTGGCTGCTCGTTTCGTAGAGGTCGACCCAGTTGACTGTCATCGTGGTCGTCGGGTCGTTCTTCCAGGTCAGGTAGAGGCCAACCAGGTCCTGGGCCGAGCTGCGGGGGGCCACGGCCACAATGACCAGGCTGAGAAGCAATGCTACTCCCGTCTGACGGGCCCATCTCGGGCGTTGAACTTGCTGATCGTACATCGCGGTGACTCCCTTTCCAGTGGTTGGTTGGGTCTATGCCAGGAGATCTCTGTCTGGAGGTGTGCTTCCTCAGTCGTCGAGGTTGGATTCCTCATCGGAATCTTCCTCGAGGGCATGCTCTTTCAGCTGCTCGAGGGTGGCGTAGCGGAGCGTGTTCTCGTGGGTCGCGGCCAGCCGGACAGGGGGAGCAAAGCCAGCGTCGTAGGCCTCCTTCCAGCGGGCAGCACAGACGCACCAGCAGTCACCGGGTTTGAGGCCGGGGAAATTGTAGGCAGGCATCGGGGTGACCAAGTCATTGCCCGCCGCCACGCTGAACTCGAGAAACTCGGCGGTGACACGTGCGCAGACGGTGTGGACGCCCGCATCTTGCGGCCCTGTGTCACACTTTCCATTGCGGTAAAAGCCGGTGAGGGGGCGCGTCGAGCAGCTCTGCAGCTCTCCCCCCAAGACATTTCGGGCTGGTGGTTTCTTACCATTGCCGTTGTAAAGACTCATCATCTACCTCTCGAATCAAAAAAGATGGAAGAGAACAGATCGGGTGCATTCTTGCGCTGGGTTGAAGAGATGAGCATACGCACCTTGCCCGGTTCGATCAAGCCGCAGACCTCTCCTTCCCAACGGGGGGGAAGCTCGACTCCCTCCCCGACTGGCGCGTTAAATGAGAAGACCCGGGAGAGGTTCCTCTTCCCGGGTCGATGGTCATCGCGTCCACTTGAGCGTCGGTCCGATCAGAAGAAGCGAAGCGTGTAGACGAAGCGGACACCACGTCCAATCTCCGGCGCAATCTCCTTGATGAGGGAGAGGTGGTTCCGGAAGAGCTTGTTGTTGAGATTGAAGCCACTCACCGAGAAGATGTGGGCCACGTGCTTCCCGGTAATCGTGTAGGAGGCGTTGACGTTGACGGTTCCATACCCGGCCGTTCTCTCTTCGGTTGAGAAGAGCCGTTCCTGGCTGCGCGCCATGATCACTTCCGGGTTGATCCGGAAGCCGTTGAGATAGGCCTCGAAGCCGACGCGCGCGCGCAGGGGGGGGATGCGCGGAAGTGCCTCGCCCGTGGTCGTCAACTCCGCGTTGACATAATCCATGCTCGAGAGGAGCCAGAGGTTGCTCGTCAACCCGAAATCGAGCCTTCCTTCGACCCCAGTGAATCGGCTGTTGCCCTGCGCAAAACGTGCTTCGATCAGGCCATCTTTCCGATCCCCCGTCGGCGCGAGGTAGACGAAATCACGCATCCCGTAGTAGAAGAAGTTGGCCTCCCCGCGAAGGCGGCGTGAATTGTGGCGAAGCGAGAGATCGATTCCATCACTGCGCTCGCGATTGAGAGATGCGTTCCCAATCTCGTAGGTCAGATTGCCTGGATGAGGACCGAGGTTGTAGAGCTCTTCGAGGGCTGGGGCGCGGTAGTTATGGCTGTAGTTGGCAACGAAGACGTTCTGGTCGTCGAGGCCGACCCGCATTCCTGCGGAGCCCGAGAAGCCGGTGAAGGAGCGGGCACGCAGACCTGTCGGGTCGTAGGCGTTCCGTTCGACCCGACCCCCGAACTGGAAGGTGACCCGTTCGACATCGATCGATTGGAGTGCGAACGCCGCGAAGTTGTCCTGGCTGGTGGGGGGGGCCAGCGCCTCCGCTCCAACGACGTTGAGGCTGCGGTGCAGTCCGGAGAAGCCGAAGCTGCCCGAGTAACGTCCCACCCGCTGTTGATCGAAGACCGCCCGGTAGAGAAACGTCTTGTTGCGGAATCGCGTTCCAATCTCGTTCTCTTCGATCTCGATCTCGTCGTGGCGGTAGTCGTTGTATTGAACCGTGAAGTTGCCGCTGTTGAGCACGCCCGTCAGATCCCGGAAGCCGGCACGGAGCTGCAGGCTTTGCCGCCGTGGGTCGAGCCGGACAGGGCCGTGATGGTGGTGCTCCTCGTCGTCGTGCTCTTCCTCGTCGTCGTGATGCTCCTCACCTTCGTGATCATCGTGCTCTTCCTCCTCTTCGGGAAGAGGTGGAATTCCGTAGTTGCGCCGATCGAGGGTGTAGTTCAAGCTGACGAATCCCTTGTTGCCGAAATAGCCAACCCCGATGGTCCCGTTGCTGGCTCGCGCCGAGGAGTTATTGATACGGCCAAGCGGGGTGAGATAGTCCGTGGTTCGCTGTCCGCCACCATTCCCCCAGAGGAGCCAGCGGGCAGTGCCGATTTCGAGCCCGGCGCTGATGGCTCCCTGATCGTTGGTCGTTCCCCCGATCCCGGTGACATAGCCGCGGACACCCGGGTGAGACTGGTCATGTCCGCTGATGGCGTTGACGACCCCACCGATGGCATTGCTGCCGTAGAGCAGCGTGGCGGGTCCCTTGACGACTTCGATGCGTTCCTGGGAGAGGACGTCGATCGGCTCGGCGTGATCCCCAGACTGGAAGCCAAGACCGCCGATGCCGATCCCCTCCTGCAGGACCAGGACTCGATCCCCGTCGAACCCTCGAACGACTGGCCGGGAGTTCCCTGGGCCAAAGCTGCGCTTGGCGACGCCCAGTTCGTGGTCAAGGGCTTCCCCAAGGCTGATCGGGTTCTTGCGGGCGAGTTCGAGCGCGGTCAGGATGGTTACGGACGCAATGGCGTTGAGGGTGGTCTCCTCGCGACCGCTGGCCGTGACCGTGATCTGCTCCCGCAGGGCATCGAGCCGGATCTCAAAGTCTGCCTTCACCGTCTGCCCCTCGACGATCTCTACTTGATTGACCACATCTGGAGTCCGTTCCAGATGCGCTCTCACCTCGTACCTGCCGGCTGGGACATTGCGGAATGAGTAGGTCCCATCCTCTCCCGTCTCCGTCGAGAGCCGGAGCTGGATGATGGTCACCCGCACATTGTGGATGGGCTCCCCGTTGGCCCCGAGGGTTACGCGCCCTTCCAGTGCCCCTCCTGTCTGCGCCAAGCCGATGGCCGCCTGGCCACCCATCAGCAGGATGGCGAGAAGGGATGCTCCCAGTGCCTTGCTGATCCCGTACTTAATCGATCTCATCGTCACTCTCTCCTTCTTCGTCTTTACCCTCGTTTCAGGAACTCGATTCAACGACCCACTTGAAGGGTGGAATAGGTGCAAAAATAGACCTGACATGAATTGAACACTCTAGGCGGGATCCACGACCCGCGCGATAAAATTCTCACCAACAGTCGAATCCGGGCGGTGAACGGTCTCTCCAGACCATTGTTTGTCAGAAGGCTGAGACCGAAAAGTCGATCAGCTAGTTGAATCCTCCTATCGGTCGAACTAAGATCTTGCCCTCAGCGGGCGTTGATTGTGTCCAGATCAGGGGGGCTCCCCAAGCGGAGAGAATGCCAAGCCCCCGGGAGATCTGTGGCGAGGTTGACTTGGCCTGCCGGACAAGGATCACCATCCGAACCAGGAAGCGTTCGATCTATCCATTGAATCTGTCCATTGAATCGAGAGGAAGAGACGACCATGAATCGAAGAACCGTTTTGAAAGGAGCGACGGCGGCGCTGACCACCTCGCTCTTCACTGGCCGGGTGAAGGGAGCCAATGAACGTATCGCCGTTGGGCATATCGGGCTGGGGGCGATGGGGTCGAGCAATCTTGGCCACGCGATGAAATTTTCCGAGGTCCAACCGGTGGCGGTCTGTGACGTCTATAAGCCAACCCTCGAGAAAGCCGTCGCGACGGCTGCCAAGGCGGGCCACACGGTTCGCGCCATGGAAGACTTCCGGGAGCTGCTGGCTGATCCCTCGATCGATGCCGTCTGCATCTCGACCCCGGACCATTGGCATGCCTATATGACCATCGAGGCCTGCAAGGCCGGTAAGGATGTCTTTGTCGAGAAGCCCGCCTCGGTCTATGTCGAGGAGGGGCAGTTGATGGTCCAGGCGGCCCGCAAGTATCGGCGAGTCGTTCAGGCGGGGACCATGCAACGGTCCGGAGGGTATTTTCTCAAGGCGGCGGAGTTGATCCGCAGTGGCCTCATCGGAGAGGTTACCTTCGTTCACACGTGGCAATCCGGTGCGGTCAACAAGCAGGGGTGGGGCCGGCCGGCTGATGGACCAGTTCCGGAAGGGCTCAACTGGGACCTCTGGCTCGGGCCCGCACCGAAAGTCCCCTTCAACCTCAACCGCTGGGGCGTTGGGGTCACCACCTTCCCGACCTTCCGTTACTTCTGGGATTATGCCGGTGGTGCCATGACTGACTGGGGCGTGCACCTCATCGATCCGGTTCACCAATGCTTCGGGGAGCCCATGCCGACTGCCATCTCAGCAATGGGCGGCAAACTGTATGTCGATGACAATACAGAGACCCCCGACAGCCTCATGGCCACCTTCCACTATCCCAAATTTCTGCTGACCTACGAAAGCCGGACTGCCAATCCGATGCCACAGTTTGGTCACGGGGCGGCGACCTCGATCCATGGAACGGAGGGGACGCTGATTGTTCGTCGGGGAGGGTGTTGGGTCGTGCCCAACCAGAAGTCGAAGATCGAGCCCATTGCGTTCGAGAACGATCGCGCGATGAATTCGATGAACGAGCCACACTGGAAGAACTTCATCGAGTGCATCCGCTCCCGTGAAAAGCCGATCAGCGACATCGAGACCTGCGTCCGTTCCTCGACGGCCTGCATCCTCGCCAACCTGTCGATGCGCCATCGGACGTGGCTCGACTGGGATGAGGCCAATTGGACCGTCCGACAAGAGAACGTCAAGCCAGCCCTCAAGGCGCAGTACCGGGCGCCGTGGAAGCTGGAGGTGTAATCGGTTGGATGGCGGACTTCTCCTCCCCGATCGAGAGCTCAATGCTGCGATCGGGGAGGAGACCCGGCTGAAACTGGATTCTCGACCGGTCAATCTGATGGTTCTCTTGCAGGTACTGGAGAATCCGTTCGTTGCGCTCCACCGTTCCAGCCGCCTCAGCCCCTTCGCCTTTCCCAATGCGGATGATCGCTGATAGTCGAGGGTGGTCACCGAGAACTCTCCCGAGCCGGTCAAGCATGAGAAGGGCCGATGGGAGAAGCTTCGTCTGCTTTCGAGCAAAGGGCAGGCTCCCCAGTGAGGTGGGAAGGTGGCTGAACTCTACTTTGAGCCCGGGGGAGCTTAATCGATTCTCAATCTCGTCCCGCAACAGTTCCTGCGCGTCAAGACCCATTTCGCGCTCAGCCAAATAGGTCAGCGAGAGGGTTGGGGGGCTGCCCTCTCCCACTGGCGTGGTCAGCCGAAAGTCCATCGGCACGACCCCCGAGGGAAGCCGCACGGCCCACAACAGATTGCCGAGCGATTGCCGCAAAGAGGCCATCTGCTGGCTGATGCTGGGCGGCGGAGCCGCCGTGGTGGGATCATCTCGACGACGGGATGAGAGGTCTGCCGTGGCCGTGGCCGCTTCAATCAAGTTGATTCGAACCGAGTCGAGCGGACGCGCAAGGCGTGCTGCGACCATCTCTCCAAACTGCCGCTTCTCCTCCTCACGGTACGGCTCGTTTGTAAAGACTCGCAGGGTCAGCTCCATCAGTTGGTCGGGTTCCTCGCGAATGAAGAGTTGGTCAAAGTAGGATCGGATCTCCCCCCGTGCATCCCGTTCCATGCGCTGGCGCCAAAGATCCGTGACCGCCCGACGAACCCGATTCTCCTCCCGTCGATTCTGATAGTCCGTCTTGAGCTTGCCAAGCGATTGTGTCAGCGGAATCGAAATCAGCAGTAAGGGCAGGATGATCAATGCCAGCCGCGTCGCGAGCCCTCCCCGGTTTCGAATCCTGCGGGGAACTCGAATTTGGTCGAGCAGGGCTTGAATCCGTAGACTGCCTTCATCCGTTTCCCGCCACTTCTGAACTTGGATCCGCACTTCCGGGGTATCGATCCGGAGCCCGATAAAGACAATCATCGCGGTGAAGGTGATCGCGACCAGGTTGGTGAGAAAGAGCAATCCCCCTCCCCGGGCGACCAGCATGCCCTCTGCGGAATCCAAGCTGACCGCCAGTCCCAGTCCGTAACCGACAACACACAAGGGGGGCATCAGTGCGACTGCAATCGCCACTCCAGGGATGGAGGTCACGACACCGCGTGTCTCCCGGCAGATCGCGATCGATCCGATCCCCCCGGAGAGGAGCGCAACGACCAAGTCGAGTGAATTGGGGTGAGTCCGGGCCGCGATCTCACCCGTCATCGCTTTGAAAGGAAGCAATGCCACCAGAAAGAATGAGAAGAGGATCGAGACCGTGCAGCTGATCAGGAGGTTGACTCCCGCCTTGACTCCGAGAGAGAGATCGCCAGAGGCGAGTGAGAGTCCGCTGGCCAGGATTGGACCCATCAAGGGAGAGATCAACATGGCCCCGATGATCACGGCTGGACTGTCCTGCGCCAGTCCAAGTGTTGCGACCCCCGCCGCGAAGAGTAGCTGCAGCCAGTATCCTGGGTCACGAAGTTGAGCGGCTTTCGCGACATCGAGATAGACTTCCACCTTGCGATTGGCATTGACCCCCAGGTGATTGGCGAACCGATCCCGATATTTGTCGCTGGCGTGCTTGATGCTTGCTCCGTGTGTGTGAAGTCGAGTCATTGGCGCTCCCGGGAGTTCACCCTGGTTGACTGCAAGGCCGATTGCCCAATCCAGCACTTCGGAGGCTGCAGCCCAAGCAGATCCGCGATCGTCGCAGCGGTGTCATAAGTGTTGACGGGATCAGAGATCTCGCCCTTTGGAACACCGGGCCCCGTGAGGATCCAGGGGATCTCGATCTCTCCCTTGCTCATTCCCCCGTGCTTCTTCTCTTTTCCCCCATGATCGGCCGTCACCAGGATGGCCGTCCGCTCAAGCATCCCCGCGCGGCGCAGGCGATCGAGGAGTTGGCCGATCAGCCGATCGGCCTCCCGTATCGCTTCGTCGTAGGAGGGAGAATGCCATCCGTCGCCGTGGCCTGCGTGATCGACGTGGTCGAGGTGGATCATGGTCAGGGTCGGCTTCTCCTGCACCAAGACCTCGATCGCTTGCCGCATCGTCTCTTGATGGTCAGGTAGCTGGCGGAGGGTATCGATGTCCGACGCTGAAAAGAGGTGCGCCAGTCCCTTCCACTCGTGGATGACCGCGATCCTCGCCGAAGGGCGCTGCGCTTTGAGGAGCCGGAAGATCGTCGGGAAGTATCCCCCTTTGTCCTGGCAGGTTGGGGCGATCTCGAACTGATCGACCCGCCATTCGTTGGAGGTGATGCCGTGTTGGGGGGGGCCCGCCCCCATGATCATGGAGGCCCAGTTGGGGGCACTGACCGTCGGGATGACGGCGCGGGCATTTCTCGTCCAAGCGCCTCTCTCTTGAAGAGACCGCAGGGTGGGAGGGTCGACGCGGGATACCCCCTCAGCACCCATCCCATCCACTCCGATCAGGACGACGTGCTCAATCCGGCTTTGCGAGGGCTGGGCCATTCCTGTTGCCAACACGCCGAACAGGAGCCCAACCAGGATCGTCATTCCACGGAGCCGCCCATTTGTGATCACCAGACAGACCTCCCTCTTTCTTGTTTCGCTCTCCACGTGACGACGGGGAGCCCTCGGTCTCGAGAACTCCCCGTCCTGCCAAGCCCTGATGAAGTCAAAGGGCGGTCGCTCAGACCGTCGGCTCCCACCCCTTTTCGTACTCGCGGGACCAGAGTTTCGAGGCCTCGGCATCACCGATGATGTGCCCATTCTCTGGGTTGGTTTTGAGCGTGCGTCCTGTTCGTTGAGAGATGTTTCCCAACTGTGCAAGCAGCGTGCTGTAATGGCCCTCCTCAATGGGGGCGGTCAGTTTCGCTTTCCCCCGGATCGCCTCGATAAAGTTCTCGGAATGCGTGTCGCCAAGGCCCGGATCCCCGCTGTTGGCGAGATCTGTCTTGCGTTCGACACTGCCCGACTTGACCGGTTTGTTGTTGAGGTCATAGACCGTGTAGCGAACGCCTCCATCGTAGTCGAGCGTTCCCTTGTTCCCGAGAAAGATGATCCCGTTCGCTTTGTACCCGGGAGCGCCGTAGGTGCTGGTCGAGCGACCAAACCAAGTGATCCCTTTGCCACCGGCAAACTCCAGCTGGATCTCCTGCGTGTCGGGGCATTCCCAATCGTCGAGCCCGACATCGTGCCAGCGGCCACCGAAGGAGTTGACCTTGGTTGGCAGCTTGACCTGCAGTCCCCACCGGGCCACATCCAGCAGGTGGGTGCCATTGTTGAGCGCCTCTCCGGTTCCCCAATGCCAGAACCAGTGCCAGTTGTAGGGGTGGAGGTTGTCGCGATAGGCAGTGCGGGGAGCGGGGCCTTGCCACAGGTTCCAATCGAGTTCCGGTGGGGGAGCTACCACCTTCCCAAACCCGATGGGCTGCCGTCGCCGGGCGTAGAAACAGTTGGCCAGGAAGACATTGCCGATGACTCCTCCGTGCAGCTCCTGGATCATCTGCTGGACGATGCCAATCGAACGGCGCTGGTTGCCCATCTGCACCACCCGCTTGTACTTGGCCGCTGCTTCGACTACCAGCTCCCCTTCGCGGGGGTTGTGGCG
>JBMUAP010000001.1:0-30981 GCA_049454155.1 Blastocatellia bacterium | reverse complement strand
GGAAGTTTAGGCAGACCGTGGTGGATTCGATCAAAATGAAAGGTGGATGGCAAACAGAAAACGAGTAGGGGGTCGTAGAACTTCAACAAAGCACGTGCATAACCGCCCAGTATCCCGGCATTTGGGTTCTGACAAGCGGGCAGGTCCACACCTCGTGCTGGACGGGGCAGCCAGCAACGAGAGGGGGTTCGACCTCAATAGTCGGCCTTCTGGGGGGACTTGCGACCTTGCATTCGACCCGAAGTCACCGCTGAAAGCGCCAACTGCAGCTTCTGCTCGACCGCCTTCAACTCCCTGGAAATCTTCGGACGTCGGTTCTGGATATCTCGGGGATCTGTCAATCCATCCAACTTGCAGACGATGTCATCGAGGGTCTCTTCGGTGCGGCGAAGCTCGATCAGCTGCCGCTCCCGCTCCGTCAAACGGCTGAAGGCCTGCTGAAGAGCAAGACGGCTGTCGGCCGTATCGACAGATCGCTCATGCTCGATCGCGACCAGATCCATATACTCGACCCGATCCGTGTCTCGCCACTGCCGGCGCAACAGATCGATGTGAAGATGCCGCAACACTCCACCTGACCAACTGACAATCGATGCCCCTTGCCGGTTATTGAACTTACGAATTTTGGCAGGCAACCGCAGAAAGAACTCAGACATCAATTCATCGGCTTCGATCGCGGAGTGCCGGCACATCCATTTGCAGGCCCGCATCAGACTCGCGAGGTAGGTCGGATGATTGATCAGCGTCTGAAAGGATTGGTTGTTCCCCGCCGCGGCGCCAAGCGCCAATCGAGTCAACTCCTGAACCGGACTGACCTCTGATTGGCTCTCCAGATAGCCTTCAGAAACATACTCTTCATGATATTGCGTGTGCATAGTAAGAGTCTCCATGTGTGTCCTTCCTCTCCCGATCGGATCTCGAAGGCAACCCGTCAGTAAGGTATGGATCGACCTACCCACCAATGCGATGATTGACGCATCGAGAGGCAAAGTCGGGGCCTGTTTGTTCTTCGTAGTCATTCGTCAAGGCCTGTACCGGATTGTATCTTGAGGAGGTACCCGGCTTGACGTTTTTGTTACAGGGCCGCTATTGGAATCGGGGTCATTCAATCGAGTAACTGAAGGTCGATTCGCTTGCGGTGCATCGGCACTGAAGAGGGATGGGTGAGCATTCCGCTTCTCTTCTGCCCTGCACTGCTATAGACGATCCGACTTCAGGAAGTTTGTCTGAGCCTGAAAAAATTTCTGATCTTTTTTCAAGCAGTCATTTGCGCAGTGGATGGATCAGCATTCTTCTCCAAGGGGACGGGTGAGCCTATCCCCCAGAGAGCCCTCCGCTGCGCAGAACTGTTTCTACCCATCAAGGGTGGCGAGCCCACTTCCCCCGCTAAACAAGGGAGGTGATGGGCAGACACCTGCCTCGATTCGCCAGAACGCTCTCCAGGTAGATACCTCTTCCGCCAGGAGATCATCGCGCTCATGACAGATCGCCAGAGAAAAGAACGTTCATGTTCCCCCCAAAAGAGACCTTGAGACCTGACAAGAGAGAGGCCCACTTGGCACCCTAACTGAATCGAGAACAATGGATCCGGGGGATAGACCCTGCCGACCCCTCGGCTACTCCGAACGGATTCGGAATTGATCAGCAATCAACTCCGATTGTTCCAGAAGAACTGGCCAACCACGCCGGTCGGGAGAATATAGCCGATTGATAGAGCACGGAATGAGCAGCACTCAGTGGGCACACTGCTACTGATCTGGGAGTGGGGGTAAGGAGCTGACGTTTGGTTCGACCAGATCTTGTAGGGGTCGTGACATTCGACACGACCGAATGATGGAAAGCAAGAGCGCTACCACCATTCTCTTCGAATCCAGTCCAGTCGATGACCAACTGCGTCAAACTGTAGCCGCCAGATCTTCGGCGTAAACTGTCTAATCACGTCTGACAGTTGACACGATCTATCCTGAAATGCAGATCCGGGAAGAGACTCTTTCCACGGACAGTGAATTTCAGATGAGGAGCACGAATGCATTATAAGGAGATTGGACTTGAAATCAAGCTCAAAACGGGTGGTCGACAAAAACGAAACAGAATTGCGCCACCCGACGACCTGGTCCAAGGCCTGTGCCTGGAGGCGAGGCATGGCAAGAAGGAAGAGAAATTGACAAGCCCACCAACTGGGTCAATAATATCAAGAGGTATATTGAAACAGGAAGCCGTTGGAACTGGAATCCTTTCCAAACATTGAGACTTGAGCCATCAGGCTCGCTGGCTGAACAATGGGCTTATTTTCTTGATCGGCCCGTGACCAGCAAAAGAAGGAAAAGAGAGGGCGCCCGTGTTGGATCGGGTCTGCGTCAAGCCGACAGACAGCGGAAGGGGTGAAGGCAGTATGGGTCAGGAAAATAGAGGCTGATCAGTTTGAACCTTGTCTCTCTGTCGCCCATGTACTGTCCAAAAGAAGGTAGCCGTTGGATTTGGCGATTCCCGCCCCTTGAGAAGCCCCGAGGCCCCAATCCCAGAGGGTAGAAGCGTGATGCAAGGATCACCGGGTCTTTCTGAGTGAAAGGACATTCATCCTTGTCCCCTTGCCAAGCCCGCTTACCAAAATCTGATCACCACCACTTGGTACAAAGCAAGGGTGATGAGGGGGGGGTAAGTTGGTCGGTGGGATGTTGCGCTGCGAAATAGCCGGACCGGAGGGAAGAGGTGAAGGACGAAAGGATCGTGAACGTGGAGAGCAATCGAAGCGAAGTGACAAATCCTGGTGAATGGTGGCGACAAGTCCGCAGCGATCTTGACCAGAGGATGGAAGCACTGATGGTCGCGCGACTAGAGCCGCTGCGAAAAGAAATGCAGCAATTTCAGTCCCTGCTCCAAGGATTAGAGGAACGGATTGAGCGTGCCAGCCAACCAGTATGGCAAGAGATGGACGAGGCTTGGCGGGCGATGGAGGGGGCAATCACGAGCGCACGCGAGGAGCAGGTGCAGGCGCATCGTACGGAGTTGGGGGCAGCGGTCGAGGCCGCGGTCGAACAAGAGAGAAAAGCCGCTCAGGCTCGTCTCGTGGAAACAGAGGAGAGGCTGAAGAGTAGCCGGGAGGTTCTTGGTCGGACCCTGCGGTCGCTGGAAGAAGGCTCCGGACAGGCTGACCTGGCAAAGAAAGCGGAGCGGGGAGAGAGCCAAAGGGTCGAACTCGACGCCATCCAGAGAGCCATCGAATCGATCTCTCTGCAGAGCAGCCAGCAGGAGGCACTGCTTCAATTGATTGATCAGGTGACTCGTTATGCGCCGCGCTCCATCTTCTTTGTTGTCCGGGCAGGCCATGTCATTGGTTGGCGGGTGCGTGGATTTGAGAATGGGCTGACGGATAGTACGGTGACGAGTCTGAGGGGTGGAATCGAGACCGAATCCATCCTCGGAGAAGCGCTGCGAACGCAACGGGTCTTCGCCTTGAGCCATCCGACTGCGGATCAAATCGAGCTGGTCCTCGGCTCCTATGCCTCGCCCCTTCCGACACAGGCAGTAGCGATCCCTCTGGTTGTGCGCGAGAAAGCGGTCGCAGTCCTCTACGTTGATGCCCCCACTCCGCAGGAAGAGGAACGAATCGACCAAGGCGCGATCGAACTCCTCCTGCGAGTGACATCACTGGTAATCGAGCTGCTCTCGATCCGGAAGCAGTTGGTTCCCGCAGCGCCCAAATCATCACTCCCTGCCCCACCGGAGCGATTACCAGCAGAACCCAGCCGAATCGAGGAGATCCCCGCGAGACCGGCAGCGATGGCGGCCCCGCCCCCGACGCCCGACAGCGTCGAGATGGCGCCAGCGGCGATCACGGAAGCCGAAGCGTCGCCGGTCGCCACGGCACTGAGTCCCGCAGTTTCGGAGAAGAGAGAAGATCTCTCATCCGTGCTTTCCGAAGGAACACCCGCGTGGATGGCGGAAGCCCCGTCGACAATCGAGCCCTCCGACCGGAATGACGAGGCAGAGCGCGACATCGAGGCCAAGCCAGACGAAGAGACAGCGGAAGCAGCAGCCGAGAAAGAGTTGGCAGCGAGAGGTGAGACATCGCCTTCCCCCTTCTCCATGAGCCCAGAGATGGGACGGATTACACGCGAGATTCCCGCAGGAGAGATTCCATTCCTCTCTGACGAACCGGCAGAGGAGGAGAAGAGCGAGGAGGAGGTTCGCGTCCACTTCCCGTTTGCGCGAACCGAGGAGCCGTCTCGTGATGAAACGGGTTCCTGGAATCGCGGAAGAAGCCCAAGTCTGGAACCTGCCCCAGCCGTCAACCGCCCATCGGCGGAGCCCTTGGTGGCTTCCTCTCTTGCGCAGGACGAGACGGTACAGCGCGCTCATAATGATGCGCGTCGATTTGCGCGACTGCTCGTCTCGGAGATCAAACTCTACAACACCTCCAAAGTTCAGGAGGGCAGGCGAAACCTCGACCTCTATGAACGGCTGGCCGAAGAGATCGACCGCAGCCGACAGGTCTACGACAAACGGGTCTCTCCCGAAGTGGCGATGGAGGTCGACTACTACCACGAAGAACTGGTCCAGACACTCGCCGAAGGCGACCCAGCCAAGCTGGGAGTGAGCTATCCGGGCCCCGCCTTACGCTGAAGCCGGCTCGTGAGCCGCCCTCCACAAAAATCGAGCAATCTCAGACGATCCCATCAGTCTGTTTTGACCTGAGGTTGGTCACGACTTCGCTTTGCTTCCAATGACGGGAGGTTCTGTTTGTTTGACCATCGGAGAAGGAAGAGAACCAGCCGGGCTGGCTTGGGAACGGTCGTCGCGGTCGGGCTGATGGCTGGTACGCTCCTTTGGGGTGTACTGGGCGCTGGAGGTCAGACGCAGCGGGGCACAGGGAGGAATCTCCGGGCCCCGCAAGGAGACGAAGTCGGCCTCATGCGAACCCCTGGACTGGCTGATTACGCCCTCTACCATCGGGCCCTGACGCATCTCGAAGCAAGGCGGATGCGGGAGGGGGAAAGGGCGCTGCGGGAGCTGGCGATGGATTACCCAGAGGCGCTGATGAGCTGCACGGCAGCCCTCCAGGCGGCGGATCTCGCGTGGGAGAGAGGGGACTACTCGCAGGCGATCGAGGATCTCAAGCCGTGGGTGGCGCAGGGGAATGGTGCCGCCCTTCTTCGCTCGGCGGAATTCTGGCAGGAACGCAACCGCCCTGAGGAGGCGATCCGGTTGTTGCGTCGCCTTTATTTCGATTCCCCACAAGAGATGGAGGCGGAGAAAGTCCCCGCCCTCTTGCGATCCCTGGGGGAGAGCGAGATGGCAGAAGGCCGGAACAGCGCAAGCCTCTGGCGAAGGCGCGCCGAGAAGCGGGAGGAAGCGGGCCTCTGGCTCATCGCGGGTCGGGCCTACCAGGAATTGGCCCGACTTCTCTCCAGCGAGGCCAGTGAGGAGATCTGGTTACGCTGTGCGATCAATCTCTACCGGGGAGAGGCGGTGACCGAGGCCAGTGAGATTCTCTCCCGGCTTCGTGGTGGAACAAGCGAGTCTCTCTACTTTCTGGGCAAGTCACAACTGGCGCGGGGGGATGAAGCGGGAGCGGTCGCCACCCTCGGAAAACTGCGCCGGACGGAGCAAGGAAGAGGGACGAGCGGAAATCCGACCCTCCGGAGAACCGGGGATCTTCTCTATTCCCTGGGTCGTTTCTACGAGACACGAAATCGAAAAGAGGAGGCCACGGCCTACTATCAGCAGGTGACGCGCCTGTATCCGAGGGCGACCGAGGCCCACCGCGCCCACTTCTTCCTCGCCTGGAGTGCCCACGAATCCGGAGAAGATCGGACGGCGGCAGCGCTACTGACGGAACATCTGGCGCGGTATGGACAAGTGACGGACCATCGCGGGAAAGCTGCCTTCTGGGCCGCTCTCCATCACGAGCGCCACGGAGACAAGTCGCGGGCCTTGACCCTCTACCGGGGCCTCCTCACGCGCTATGGCGCAAGCTGGTTTGGGCACAATGCGGAGCGGCGGATCGCCCAGCTCAATCGGGAAGGAGTCAAAACGGTCTCCCTGCAAGTGGAGTCTCCTCTGGCACAGGCGGTGAGGGCGTTGCAAACGATTCGGGTCATCCCTGATTCGTTGCGGCCAGAGCAGCGGGATCGAGTCACGCGTGCTGAGCAGCTGCGGCGCCTTCAATATGCTCGCTGGGCGCGTGACGAACTGGAGGCCGCGCGCCAAGTGACCCCCGACTCACCGCTTCTCAATCTGCGGCTCGCACAGCTCCATCGGGAGGCGGGCGAAAATGTCGCAGCGATCGAGGTTCTCAAGCGCGCCTATCCCGATTATGGCCAGTCACTTCCGGATGAGATGCCACGGGAGGCTTGGCAGATCTTCTACCCACTCGCATGGTGGTCTCAAATTCAGGCGGAGTCGAAACGGCACGGGCTCGACCCGTATCTCGTCGCTGGGCTGATTCGGCAGGAGACGGTCTTCAATCCGCGTGCGCGCAGCCGTGCCAACGCACTTGGCCTGATGCAGATCCTTCCCTCGACCGGGCAGGCTGTCGCCAGAAAGAATCGCTTAGGTGGAGGACGCCTCAACCGGACAGACTTCTTCGATCCTGTCCTCAACCTGCAGCTCGGTACCGCCTATCTCGGCGAGCTGACAGAGAGGTTCTCACGATTTGAGCACGTCGCTGCTGCCTACAACGGGGGACCGACCCGCGTGGCCCGCTGGGTCGGCGCCAACCCTGCCCGGGAGATCGAAGACTGGGTCGAGCAGATTCCCTTGCGGGAGACACGTCTCTACGTCCAGGGCGTCTACCGCAACGCGCGCCACTACCAGCGCCTCTACGATGAAAAGGGGCAATTCCGTTCCAATGTGCCGCGCTGAGAATCAAAGGGCGTCATGGCGTTGATGGTGGTGCGGCTTTGGCCTCTTCGATCCGCTGTTGAAGCAGGACGACAAAGTCCTCTCGTGGGTTATAGCCGCGCAGTCGAGAGGAGACTTTGCCAGCAGGACCGAGAATGATGGTGGTGGGGATTACCGTCACGTCAAAGAACTGTTCGAGACCATCGGCGAAGGCGACAGGGAGTTGATACCCATACTGCTGGAGGTAGGGCAGCACCGCCTCACGGTCCTCGTCGGTGGTGACAGCCAGGAAGCTGACGGAAGGATCATTTCGATATCGTTCGATCGTCTTCTCAAAAAGGGGGAGCTCGGTCCGGCAGGGCCCGCACCAAGTGGCCCAGAAGTTGATGACCACCACCTTGCCGCGCAAGGAGGCCAGATCGAGAGGATCTCCCGCTGGACGCGAGAGTCGAAAGGCGAGTGGATCCGTACCGGTCGCCGCACTGGCGTTGGAGTGAGAAGGAGTCAGGAGCGCCATCCGCGCCGCTTGGCGCTGCAGGTAGGCGTCGAGGTCGATCAACAGCTGGTCGCCAAGACCTGCCTCGGTTTGATGCTGCGTGAGATAAAGGGTGCGCAATCGTTGGCGCAGGGCGGGAAGATTGACGTCATCCGCGCCTTCGATCAACCCAAAAAGAAGCGCCTGACGAAGGTAGCCCAGCACCTCGTCTTTGTCTGGTGGGGGAGATTGGCGACGCTCCGTCAGATCGGCAAGCGCCAGAAACGTGACGGCCAGGGGGGCCAGCTGAGCACTCTGCTGGAGGTCTCGTTTGGCTTTCTCATCATCTCCCAAATCGGCGTAGACACGACCTCGCGTCAGATAGACGGAAGCGCGTCCTTGCTGTTTCTGCTCCTCCCATTGAGCTTGGCTGAGGCGGCGTGGTTTGGGACGATCGGTCAGCAGGGCATCAAACTCTCGAACCAGCTGCTCCGCGTAGCTGCGCGCGCGTTCGAGATCACCCGTCTGTCGACGCTCCCGCAAAGCTGTGACCAGTTCGACGAGAACATCGACACTCCCTGGAGTTTGTTCGATCAGCCGGACTCCATACGACAGAATTCGATCCCGATCGCGCACTTTGGCTGCCAGTTTGTAGATCTCTTCCTCGATCTCGGACCGGCGTTGCGTGCGGGGCCACCGCCGCAAGTACCCCTCGAGGCTTGTGATCAACTGGCTCTGGTTTCCACCCGCTTGCTGGATCAGGCGACGGAGATCCTCGTCCGAGTCGACCGGCGGCACGGGCTCCTGCTGAGTTTGCAAGGTGGAGGAAGAGGGTTCCGGGTCGGGACCTGACCCAGGCAGCTGCGCCAACCCTCGCGACGAAGCAGGAAAGGCCACAAGAGCACTCAGAAGGAGCAGTCGGCGAGCAAAGGAGAAAGTCATGATCATTCCAGTTCTTCCGGTCATCTTCTTCCCATCATCAAAGAATCCATCGCCCGAATAGTCAATGGAGAGCCCCTCACTGACGTCTGCCAATCACCGCGAGATGGCGACCAACCGGGTGTTCCACACCACGCTCGAAGCGGTAACTGAAGAAGAGGTCATTGTGACAGACAGTGCAGTATTTGCAATCGTAAACGTGGTCCTTCCGGACACCCGTCTGGAGCAGCTGATGGAGATTGGCCAAGTTGAGGTCGAGCCGCGCCTTTCCATCTGGGGTGGGTACGGAGAGGAGATGGGTGCGGGTGAGCGGATCGATTGCCTCGAACTGGTCCGCTACCTCGGGGCCCACCTCAAAACAACAAGGACCGATGGCGGGTCCGAGCGCGACCAGCACATTCGCCGGGCGGGTGCCGAAGGAGCGTTGCATCGCTTCGAGGGTTCGTGCGACGATCAACCCGACGGTCCCACGCCATCCAGCGTGAATCGCCGCTACCGCACCAGTGACTGGATCCGCCAGTAGCAGCGGGAGACAATCGGCCGCCTGAACGCCGAGCAGGATTCCAGGTAGACGGGTCGCCACGGCATCGGCAATCGGGGGAGATTCGACCGCTGAGACTCCCGACTCGGTAACAATCTCGACGGTCGCGGAGTGAACCTGACGAATCAGGTGAAGGGGCCAATTGGGCAAGCCGAGACTTCCGAGAAACCGGCGCCGGTTTTCGAGAATCAGGGATCGGGAGACCTCTCCGTCCTGTTCCGTCTGCCCCAGATGGAGACTCTCGGCGGGAAGTGGGCTGACTCCTCCCCGCCGGGTGCTGAAAGCATGGTCAAACCCAGCCGCCAACAAGGGCGAGCAACGCAGCAACAGCAGCGAATCGACCTGGTCAAGTTGAAAGGAATCCATCGATCCCAGACCTCGTTGAAAGTGAGGTTTCTCCTGCCGGGAGATCCCTCCTGCTTCGATAGAAAAAGAGAAAGACGAACCAGGCATGATTATTGGAATTGGCGTCGACCTCGTCGAGATCGACCGGGTGGCAAAATCGTTACGCGAGCATGGGACTCGATTTCGGGACCGCATCTTTACGCCAAGTGAGATTGCCTACTGCGAACAATTTTCGATCCGCGAAGAGCGCTATGCCGCACGCTTCGCCGCCAAGGAGGCAGCCCGCAAGGCAATTGGAGCAGCCGTGCCCGTTCATGCCCTCTCCTGGCATGACGTCGAGATCATATCATCCCCGGAAGGGGCGCCGCACCTTCAATTTTATGGACGGGCAGCGGAGTTGGTTGGACAGTTGGGCGTCAACCGAAGCCACGTCTCCCTCTCCCACGCCATCGACCGCGCTATCGCCTTCGTCGTCCTGGAAAGCGTTCATGGAGAGGAGTAGATTCGGAATGAGCCAAGTAGAGAGATCGAAGGAGCGTACGGATGAGTGGGGGACGAGAAGGCTGGTGAGTGGGCTGGAGGTCCTCTCGCTGCTCTTCTCGGTTCTGGTGATCACGTGGGGGGTGGTTCCCCTCGTTCCGGGAAGCCATCGATCGCTGGTTCTGGTGGCGAGCATCCCCGCTTTGCTGACGGTCAGCTACTCGATGTGGTTGCGTGGGGAGCGACTGGCTGATCTGGGATTGACGTGGGCGCACGCCTGGAAGGCAACTCGCCTCCTGGCACTGCCAACCAGCTTGGGCAGCGCTCTTTTTCTGGGGATTGGCTGGTGGACTGAATCGCTGCATCTGTACGACCAATTTGGAAGGGCGCTGTTTCTTCTTCCTGTCTCCGGAATCGCACAACAGACGATTCTGCAAGGGGTCCTGCATCGCCGACTCCGCGAGTTGTTGCCCCCGGTCGCGCACGCTCCCACTCCCCGCAGCCACTGGATGGCAATTGGCTTGACCGCCCTGCTCTTCTCGCTGCTCCACGCACCGAATGGGCCTTTGATGGGACTGACCTTCGCGGGGGGCTTGGTCTGGTCGTGGGTCTACGACCGCGCTCCCAATCTTCTCCTCTTGGGGATTTCACACGGGATGGTCAGTCTGGTCGTGATCTGTACGTTGCCTTCCTCGCTACTCGACAGTCTGAGCGTTGGCTACAAGCACTTGCTCTACCACGCATTCTGAGGATTCGATTGTGCCAGATCCATTCCATCGACACGGATCGAGAAGAGAACCGAGTCGACTCATCGAGGAGCGTTCCGCGAGTTGGGAATATCTCGCCGCACTGCTCGCCAAAGCCGAGAACCGACGTGGGCTTCGGCGGCTCTCCCGGCAGGAGATCCGCACGCTCGGGGCCCTCTACCGGAGAACCGCGGCCGACGTCGCTCAGCTTCGTGCGGTGGCCCCTCCCCTACCGGGAGGTCCCGCCGACCGAGCCGCCGCCTACCTCAATGATCTCCTGATTCGTGGACACGCAATTCTCTACCGCCCAGCGTCCTACCGGTGGGCAGACCTCCTCCGCTTCTACCGGTCCGACTTTCCTCTGCTTCTGCGTCGACATCGTCGCTACCCACTGACCGTCCTGGCCATCTTTCTGGTCGTTACCCTCTTCTCTTTTGTGGCCACACTTCACGATGAAGGGTTTGCGCGATTCTGCTCCCTCTCTCCAGCCATCATCGAACAGATACGGATGGGAACCCCCTGGTGGGAACAGTTGCGAGAGGAGGGATCCCGTGGAGCGGCAACCATCATCGTGCAGAATATCCGTATCGGACTCTTGTCGTTTGGAATGAGCATCTTTCCGATTGTGGGCACCATCCGGATGCTCCTTCCGTCAGCCCTGATGTTTGGCTCGCTGCAAGCGCTGATTCTGCGGTACGGGATGGGAACGGCCCTCTGGTCCTTCATGATTGGTCATCTCGTCCTGGAGTTTGTCGCCATCTTCATTGCCGGTGGGGCCGGGCTGATGATTGGAAGCGCCATCGTCGCCCCGGGGGATCGAACGCGCCGGGATGCGCTGATCGAAGAGGGGCGAATCGCCATTCAACTGCTGGCCGGGAGCCTCCCGCTCTTTCTGCTGGCAGGTCTGATCGAGGCTTATCTCTCTCCGTTGTCGATCCCTGCGGGCTACAAGATGATCCTCTCCCTTGGAACGGTGGCGGGGCTGCTCGCCTATCTCCTCCAGTCCCGCTCTCGTCGCCTGACAGAACAGTGACGAGCCATCGACTCGCGGCAAGTTGTGGTATGATGACCAACGGTTGAACGAACCGAAGTTGACCTCCCCGGAGCATGACGATGCGCGAGAAGACTGCCACCTACACGACGATTATGACCAAGCACTCCCTCTTCTCTTTTCTGGGTCTGGTCGGAACCGAGAGAACAGCCAAGACAGAGCCGATGGACAGTGATCCCGAATCGAGGTTCATCTCTGCTGTGATCAAGCTCGATCCACGTGAGGGGCAGCCGGTACTCCGGGAGTACCCGACGCGCGGCGAGGCCATTCGGCACTATCACGACGCCGTCGCCACCAGTGTCGCCCGCGGTTGGCAGGTCATCTATCGTGGCCGACCGTTATGGGGATGACCCCCTCCGGCCCACCGCCCGCATACCGCCCTCGCAGATTCCCCGCGTGGGCCCCATCTACCAATCAGTCGAATGCTCAATCGCTGGAATCCAGGGATTCCAGCGATTCCAGCGGCAGGACTTTCCAGAAGGAGTAAAATTGGCCATGAGAATGAACCATTCCGGATCCAGGAGAGAACTGTCAGCGAAGAGATGCCCTGGAGTACGCCCTGGAGAGGATGTTTCCAAGCGGCGAAGAGGGGGTTCATCCCTCTGTCTGGCGATCCTTCTCCTGAGTCTATCGGGGGCGATCGACTCCGCTGCGGGGCAAACGGCAAGTGCCAGCCGTCGGCCTCTTCGCCATACAGACTATGACGCTTGGCGTTCCTTAGTAGGAGCGACCATCTCTCGCGATGGGCGGTGGATTGCCTACAGCCTCATCCCGCAGGACGGAGACGGTGAGGTGGTCGTTCGCCAAGTGATCAGCGGGCAGGAGTGGCGACACGGAAGAGGCTGGCGAATCCCCACCCCCACCCCGAGCGATCCAGAGGCAGCCCAAGCTGCCGTTGCGGCTCTCAACCGGGCTACCCGCCCCGTCTTTACCGCTGATGGGACTTATCTTCTGTTTACAGTCGAACCGACGAAGGGAGAGGTCCTCGACGCCCGGAAAGCGAAGAAAAAACCGCACGAGATGCCCCGCAATGCTCTCGGAATCATGAATCTCGCGACTGGCGAGGTTCAGCGCATCGAGCGGGTCAAGAGCTTCCAGGTTCCAGAGAGTGGGGGAGCGTTTGTCGCGTGTCTCCTCGAATCTGAAACAGGCGCAGAACCAACACCCGCCAACAGCAAGGGTGAAAAGTGGCCAGTTGGCAGTGGGATGATCGTGCGGAACCTCTCCACCGGACAAGAGAGAACGATCCAGGAGGTCCTGGAGATGAGCCTCTCCCGCGACGGCCGCAGCCTGATCTACGCCGTCTCCGCGAAAAATGTCGAGGCAAATGGGGTCTATCTTCTCTCCCCAGGCAGCGAGACTGCCCCCCTTCCCCTCCTTCAGGGGCCTGGCCGCTATGCCAAGGTGACCTGGGACGAAGACCAGACCCAGCTCGCCTTTTTGGCCGCCCCAGGGCCAGCGGATACCAGCAACGAATCTCTCCGCTGGAGCCTCTACCACTGGAAACGGGATCGCCAAGGGGAGCAATCTCCCGGTCCGTCGGCTGGGCTGATCACCCCGGATCAGACGAACCTTCCCACTGGCTGGATGATCAGCGACAAAGGGGCCCTCACCTTCGCACGGGATGGAAGCCGGCTCTTCCTCGGGCTTGCCCGTGCCATTTCTGCTCCTGCCCCACCCCCTGAAGAGGCGGGCACAAAGGAGGAAACAGCGGTTGCCGATCTCTGGCATTGGAAAGATGACTATCTGCAACCGATGCAGAAGGTGCGAGCCAACCAGGAGCGGAATCGATCATACCGTGCCGTCTTTCATCTCGACGAAAAGCGGGTCGTTCCTCTTGCGGACGAATCGATGAACTCGATCAATCCCTCCTCGAACGGCCTCTGGGCAATTGGGCAGGATGATCGCCGTTATCGTCGATTGATCGGAATCGATACCAATTATGCCGACGTCTACCTCGTCAACACCCTGGATGGATCCCGCCGACGGCTTCGCGAGAAGAACCTCTTTCCGCTGAGCTGGTCCCCTGGGGGAAAATATGCCATCTATTTTGATGGAAAAGACTGGAATTCGATCTCGATTCCTGATGGGCAGGTGACCAACCTGACGGCAACCCTTCCCGTGCGCTTCTGGCAGGAGGATCACGATACCCCCAACACACCCGCCCCGTATGGAGTTGCGGGCTGGACACAGGACGATCGGGATCTGCTGATCTATGACCAGTTCGATCTTTGGCAGATCTCTCCCAATGGAGCGGGGGCACGCAACCTGACCGATGGAGTCGGCCGCCAGGGCAAGCTCGCGCTGCGCTACGTCCGGCTCGATCCAGAAGAGCGCTGGATCGATCCAGCCTCTCCCCTTCTCCTGCGTGCGGAGAACGAAGAGACCCGGGAGACCGGCTTCTATCGCGATCGCATTGGCGGCGGCCTTCCCGAGCGGCTGCTGATGGCGGCCCGGGCCTTCAGCGCTCCGACCAAGGCCCGCAATGCCGAAACCCTCTTCCTCACCGCCTCCCGCTTCGACGAATACCCAGATCTACACGTGACCGACGGCACTTTCCAATCCCTTCGCAGGGTGAGTGAAGCCGGGCGACAGATCGAACCGTTTCAATGGGGCAAAGCTGAGTTGATCCGCTACCGCAACACCAATGGGCAATCCCTCAGCGGTATCCTGATCAAACCAGCCGATTTCGATCCCAATCGAAAATACCCCCTGATGGTCTACATCTACGAGAAACTCTCCAACGGGCTCCACCGCTTTGTTCCTCCCGCACCTGGAACCTCGATCAATCCCTCTTTTTACGCGAGTAACGGCTATGTCATCCTCATGCCCGATATCGTCTACACGATTGGATACCCCGGGGAGAGCGCCGTCCAGTGTGTCCTGCCCGCAGTCGAAGAGGTGGTGCGGCGCGGCTTCATCCAGGAAGACGCGATCGGAATTCAGGGTCACAGCTGGGGAGGCTATCAGATCGCCTATCTCGTCACGCGCACCAACCGCTTCCGCGCCGCGGCACCAGGCGCTGTCGTCGCCAATATGACCAGCGCCTATAGCGGAATCCGTTGGGGAACGGGCCTCTCACGCCAGTTTCAGTACGAACGGACCCAGAGCCGAATTGGCGGCAGTCTCTGGGAATACCCGATGCGGTTCCTCGAGAACTCTCCTGTCTTCAACGCCGATCGCGTCCAGACCCCAATCCTGATGGTCCATAACGACAATGATGATGCCGTTCCCTGGACGCAGGGCATCGAATTCTTCCTCGCCCTCCGGCGTCTCGAACGCGAGGCCTATCTCTTCAACTACAATGGGGAGTATCACGGCCTGCGAAAGCGGCCCAATCAGAAAGACTACACCCGTCGACTGCAGGAGTTCTTCGACCACCACCTCAAGGGGGCGACCAAACCGGCCTGGATGGAGAAGGGGATCCCTTTCCTGGAGCGGGAGGGGGAGAAACGGCAAGGACGCTGACGAACCGCATCGTCACCTGATCGAGAATCGATAAAAAAGGGAGGGGATGGTGGGATGCCATCTCCTCCCTTTTTGGTCTAATGCCTATTGAGGAAAGCGGACACGATTACATCATCGGACCCGAAAAGGCAGAGAGCGGATTAGCCGATTTCTGTTCTGGCAACTGTTCATACTTCTCCGGTGCCAAGATCGAGAGGCGATTGGCGGCGCGGATCCCCACCACCGTGCTTCGCCATTCGCTATCGTTGGCGACGCTGAAATAGAGATCGATCGCTTGCTGGGGCTGCCCTTGGGACTCTCGAATCTCCGCAACTGCCACGTCGATCACTTGGACAGGAACGCTGTAGGGTTTCTCCTTCAACTTCTTGTACTCGGCCAATGCGTCCTCATACCGAGCAAGGGCCGCATAACGATTGGCCAGGGTAAGGCGTGCCTGGGCACCCGCCTCGCCCTCTTTCTGAGCCAGCGACTGGAGGGTCGCCAAGGCTTTGTCAGGATCAAAATTGAGCTGATGGGTCACGGCATAGAAGCGGGCGACCTCCTCATTGTAGGAGGGATAGTCGTTGGCAGCCTTCTCAAAAGCCTCAAACGCCTTCCGGTCTTTCTCGTCCTGGGTCGTGTAGGCGTAGCCTTTGACGTTGGGAGGAATCGGATTGGCGACAACGGCATTGTGGTGACGGAAGGCTTCCGCCATCGCCTCCGCCGCATTGTTGGCCCGGCGGGAGATGACCAGCCAAGCAATCGCCCCTATAACCAGGACAATCCCCACCACCGTTGCCAATTTGAGAATTGACTGCGATCGGCCCTTCAACCAGCTGGTGGTAGAAAGATACTGTTCCATCAACGGATCCCGCTTGAGTTCTTGCGGGGACATACGCCCTTTTGCCACGGCTCTGCTCCTTACCAAAGATGAACCCCAAAGATGATCCGGCGAGAGGGTCGCCGGGAAAACAGAACTATTGATCCTAGCCGCCCAGTTCAGATCTTGTCAAGGCGGCAAAAGACCAGCCACCGGCCAACCGAAAGCAGACAGGAGTCGGCGGCGCGGTGAAAGCGGGCTTGGACAAGTGACGAGCAAGGGGAACCAACTCACGGCAATGACCTCAAGACACAGGAGACGATCAGGCCATCCCCGAATTGGGGAGAGAGGCGACCTGCCAACCAGTCGACCCAGTAGAGAAGACGTGCCCGTCCCTGATTGATGTATCGCTTGTGCTCGCGACCAATCGGGTAGAAGCAGACCTGCTGCACGTCGTACCCGTGGCGCGTCAGAAGAGTGGTCAGGGTCTTCTTGGAATAGTAACTGACGTGATCCGGGTGAACGCTCTCGTCGCGCATGACCAGCGAATAGAAGAATCGATAGGCGCAATAGGCGTTGACAGTCGTCAGAATCAATCGCGCTGGTGAATCGCGGAGCAGCGGCTTCAAGCTCTCCAGGAAAAGACCGGGATTGGAGAGATGTTCAATGATCTCGCCAGCAAGGATGATCTCGAAATGTCTCTCGGGGAAAGGGTGCTGCTCCAAGAGTTGCTGGATATCGGCAACGGCCACGTTGGGATATCCAGCCTGCCGTAAGATCTCGATTCCCTCACTTGAAAGATCGATCCCATCTTGACGTGCCGCCACCCGATCGATCAGGGAATAGAGCAAGGTTCCATCCGCGAGTCGCTGCTGGGTGTAAGGCATATCGGCGCAGCCAAGGTGGAGGATCGTCCTTCCAGCGCAGGCGTCGACAAGGTAGTCGATTCTTTGAATGATCTGGTCACGCATCGGTTCACCTGGTGAACGGTCCACCATTGACGTGGTAACGATCGCGCTCCCCGGGGATCCTCTCGGGAGTGGAGCGATCATCTGAAACAAGCTCAAGGACGCGACACGGGAGAGGGCCTGGAGGGCCGCTCAGGTCGCGCAGGGGCGGCAGGGGCTGATCGTTGTGGCGCAGGCCTGGAACGATCGAGCGGAGCGGACCGCTCGATGACCCGGGGAGCAGGACGCTCCGCCGGCCGGCTCGGGGATGGCGCCGACCGGCTCGGGGACGGGGCCGACCGGCTTGGGGACGGCGCCGACCGGCTCGGGGATGGGGGCCGACTTGCCGGCGCGGATGGCCGGCTCCAGTCAGGCCGAGTCGATGGGCGTCTCTCCACGGGTGAAGCCGTTCGGGGAAGCGGTTCATACGTTCGGGAAGGACGCGACGGAATCGGGCGACTCTCCGGCCGACCTGACCAGCGGGGACTTGACTCGAGAGAACGCGGAGTCCGCTCCAACCGGTCGATCCGTTCGATCTGGCGATCTGTTCGAGCCGGGGAAGAGGACCGTGTCGGAACCGAGGGGCGAACGATCACGCCTCCTTCGATCCGGGTCGCCTCTCGGGCAGGGGGGCGGGAATCGAGCCCAGGCCGGGAGAGCGGTGACGCGGGACGGGTCAGTGAATCTCCTCGTCGGATCAGGATCGGGTCCGGGTTGGCTAAGCGTCGAGCCACCTCTCCCCGCTCCACGAGAGCGGTTCGAGAGGGAGCGCGCCGCGGATCCGGTCCGATCTCCCGCGCATTGAGGATCGGGGAGAAGAGATCCCTTCCCCGACTGCCAGCTTGGCCTCCGGATGGAACCTGGAGAGCACCGGTGATCTGGACGACACGCCCCTGGGTGAAGCGGCGACTCTCCAGTCCACCGATCCCTCCGGGCAGAGCCGCGTTGCGCAACTGCGCAATCGAACGCGGAGGAGGAGAGGAGGAAGGGGAGAGGGACTCTCCAGGAGCCAGCGGGCACCATCCGATCCAACCACGCCCATCGCGATAGCCCCGGCTGTAGCCATCCCAGAACCCATCCCGATAGCCCCGTGCATAGCGGTCACCCCATCCAAAGAAGGCGACATGGTGCGGCGACCATTGCCCCCCCCCCCCCCCTCGCCAGCCGAACCCAAAGTCGCCACGGGGAAACCAGAACCAGCGGTTCTGATACCAGGACCAGCGCCCGTAGTGGTAGGGAAGCCAACCCCACGGCTCATAAGAGACCCAGGTCCAGCCCCTCGCGCCATACCATCGCCAATCCCCCAGACGGTAGGGAGCCCAGCCAGCACCAACGAAGCGCGGGGTCCAGATCCAACCGTGATCTGGGACACTTTGCCAAGTCCCATACCGGTCGAGGTCATCAAGACCGGCCAAGGCAAAAGCCGAGGTAGCCGCAAGCGTCCGGGAATCTGCCGTCTCATCTTGCCGCTGGTGAGCCCCGAGGTCCTCATCCAGATAGCGAAGGCTGGAGGGAGCCTGCCCTTGCGCCAGAATCTGCGCAGTGCGCTGTTGATGCCAGCGATCCCAATCATCGAGATCTGGCGCATCTCCCAGCTGGAGTGAGAGAGGCGAACTCCCACCGAGCATGAGGCGGCGCCCTTCGGCAATGGCAATGGTGCCCAACTCCTGGCGGTAGGCCTCAGCGCGGCCCTGTCGAACGACCACCTCGACGCCTCGATCCTCCCGGACCGTCACCCGGTAATCGCCCTGTTCAAGGAGAGTGATCGCCGCCGCTGGCGTGCTGATCTCGACCCTCCAGGGAAGTCCACCATCCGGCTCAGTCGGCGAACCGGGGTGCTTTGGCAAGGGTTGCACGAGATCTCGCGGAGTGGCCACCAGCGTGAAGGAGAGGGTCCCCACCGGGAGTGCGAGGCCAAGTTCTCCAGATCGCCACTTGTCGATCTGGAGGTGGCTCTTGGCGGCCAATCGCAGGAAGCTGCGCCCTCCCCAGTCGATCTCCAGGCGAGCCTGATCCCCCGTCAAAAGTTGATCGCTCTCCTCGATGGGCAGGTTGATGGCAGCATTGTCCCAGTCCTTCGTCGAATCCAGACGTCGCTGGTGGCTCACTTCGCCCGAGAGAAAAGAGATGCGGGCCACTGGGAGTGGCTCTTCTGGAGCAATTTGCGGCTGGGATGGCACGATAGCGCTGGCCAAGCTCGAATGGCCCGTGAGCGCGAACATCAAGAAGGACGCGCCGGCGAAGAGTGCCATCCAGAGGAGGGCAGAAGGGCTCAACGGTCGCCAATACCGCCCGCCCCCTCGCCTCGCAGAGAAGAAGGAGAGAGCCTCCCTCCTGGATTCCATTCTCTTTCGAGCATCTCGCGGCCACGGAAGACAGACTCTCTTCCGTGTCGGTGACATCGTTCCCTTCCCTCTCCTTTTTCCCCCATTCATAAGCACTCCTTCCATCCCTGTCTTGGCTGTGACCAGGGTGTTTGGATCTGTCTCCCGCCAATTGAACGACTACACGACCTGGGCCTTGTTGTCTTGCCAGGACATCTCACTTCCTGCGCTTCTCACAGCCTTGGCCAACAACCAGCCCTGGGGCAGACGAGCCTTTCTGTCGTCTCGTATAATCTGATCGGATTATCAAGGTGCGGAGATCTCCCTCTCGCTCTTTGAAAGCTCGCTGGCGAAAGCGTCACGATGGGGGTCGGCTGAATCGAACGTCTCTATCCTACCTCAACTCTGTCCACATTTCAGTCCCTGTTTTGTACAAAAATCGCCAGCGGAATCGAAGAGAGGGCTTTCCCGTTAAAGGAGGGCAGAGTATCCTAGGCGAGATGGAACCCGAAGCGAGCAGACAGGATCTCACCTCCCCCGCCTTTCTGGTGGTCGCTTCCGTCGTATCGATTGCCATCTGGTATGTCCCGTACGGATGGATCGCCCTTTATCCCTGCCGCATGTTCGTGACATTCATTCACGAAGCAGGGCACGCCATTGCCGCGATTGTGACGCAAGGAACGGTCGAAGAGATGATCATCCATCCCGACGGGAGCGGGGAGACCTTGACGCGCGGCGGTCTGCCATTTCTGATCGCCAGTGCCGGGTACCTGACCAGCGCTGCCTACGGCGCCGGCCTTCTCGCCCTCAGCCGGAATGGACATCGGACACGCCAAGTCTTGACCTGGAATGCCGGCCTCATCCTCGCGGTGACGTTCTTTCTGACCAGCAATCTGTTCGGTTGGATCTTGGGGATTGGGCTCTCGGCCGGTCTGATCTGGTTGGCCATCGGGGTCAGTGAACGTTGGGCCCATTTTCTGCTCAACCTCCTGGCCGTCCAGTGCTGCCTCAATGCCTTTATTGACCTGCGCACCCTTCTCTGGATCTCACAGACCACCAACCTTCACAGTGACGCCAAGCTGCTGGAGACGATGACCCTGCTGCCAGCCTCCGTCTGGACCATTGGCTGGGGAACCCTCTCCCTCTGCTTCTGGGCAGCTGGCCTCTGGAACTATGCACGACTCGGACGTCAATAGGGGACCAATCGGGGATGCTTCCCGCAACTGGCACCTTGGTGTAGTATGAAGCCGGTGAAGGAGCGTGATTCGATCGATCGTCCCGTTCTCCTTCTCCGAGGCCTTCCCCCTCCTTCTGAGTGCACGGGGTTCCAACATCCGATGCGCGGGGCGCGCGGGGCGCGCGAGAGGCATGAGGAAACCCCGGGTGACCAGTGTACCGAGGCCCTCTGGCTCATTTCCGGACCTCTTTTCGAACCTGATTTTCGGGATCTCTCTTTGGGATCTATCTTGAGGATGCTTGACCCAAGTGATTCGATGAAAAAGGAGTTGATCAGACCTATGAAACAGAAACACCGCCACCAACAGGAGAACGGTTTCTCCTTGACTGAGCTATTGATTGTCGTCGCGATCATCGGCATTCTCGCCGCGGTCGCAGTTCCCAAGCTGCTTGAGAACTTGAAGATCGGCCGAGAGACCGCGACCATCAATTCCCTCCGGACCATCCACCAAACGCAATCTCTTCACAATACGATGAAGGGCCGATTCGCCACCCTCAAAGAGCTCAACGAGGCGTCGCTGATCGACTCGAACTACTCCAGTGGAAATCCCGTCAGCGGCTATATCTACACCACGACGGAAGCGACACCAGATCAGTACTGTGTCCAAGCGACCCGTTCCAGCGTCAATACCGCCTACAAGGACTTCAATGTCATCGAGGACGGAACCATTCGTTTCGTCGAGTCGAAGACTCCCAATGCGCTGCCGCGAGGGGAAGGGGCGCCGATTGGATCTTTTCAGGGAAGTGGAGGGCCCGCTTCGACGGAGGCTCCCGCCCCGGCGCCATAATGGCCGGCACCAGAAGTCCGCAACGTCTGGAACCAGAGAGGCCTCCAGGCGAGGCCCGATCAGGTCCCCCCTCACCGTCCGCCAAGGGTCGGAGTGGGGTTGGGGCAGGGCCTGTTTGGCGATGCTTCGCTTGACACACTATAATCCCTTGGACGATTCGCCGATCGACGAAGGAACTGCACGTCCAGTTCGCCCATGGGCTTGGACCTCCGTTGAACAGAACGGGCGAGTACGTACCAGGGAGAAGAATGGAGAGAGGACGGCAACGAGCATGAGCGGAAGTCAGACGAGACCACGGAATCGACACGGCAGAAGGCTGGTCTTGGTGGGACTGGTCCTTGGGATTCTCACCGGAGGAGGTACCGGCGCCCTCTGGGCGGCCGGAGAGAAGGCCAGCGAGAGCCCTGGGGGATGGGACACAACACATGGTCAGGCCCAGGAGCAGAAACCAAAGCCGGAAAAGCCTGCGGAAGAGCTGGCACCAAGCCAGATCTCGACGGTCACGGTCAACGTCCGCCTTCCGATTACCGTCAGCGATAACCGGACTGGGCGCTTCATCGTCGACCTCAAGCAGGAAGACTTCTTGATTCTGGAGGACAACGAACCACAGCGAATCGAGTCGTTCCTCCCTCAAACAGAGCTGCCGTTGGATGTCGCCGTCCTCATGGATACGTCAAACAGCGTCAAGCCCAAGCTGAAGTTCGAGAAGGACGCGGCGGTCTCTTTCCTGCAGACGATGTTGACGTCGCGCCGGGATCGCGCTCTTTTTGCGACCTTCGACTCGGAGATCGAGCTGCATCAGGACTTCACCAACCGTCTCGACCTGCTGACCCGCGCCATCGATCGGGTCAAGGCGGCCGGTGAGACGCGCCTCTACGACGCGATCTACCAGGTTTGCGAGGAGAAGATGTTTTCCTCTTCGGGCAGACGGCGGGCCATGGTCATCATCAGCGATGGGGACGATACGATCAGCGACAAGCAGCTCGATGACGCCATCGATCTTGCCCAACGGTCCGAGACGGTGATCTTTGTGATCAGTACCAAGGCGGGGGGATTCTTTGGGGTGCAGGGGGGAACCGTGGCCCGTCGGGAAGACAAAAACCTCAAGCGGCTGGCCGAGGATACAGGCGGACGAGCGTTCTTCACCGCAGAAGTGATCGAGCTGGAGCGGAGCTTCACCCGCATCGCCATCGAACTGCGCAGCCAGTACATCCTCTCCTACTCGCCGAGCAACGAGAAGTTTGACGGAAAGTTCCGTGAGATCGAGATACGGCTCCCCAACCATAAAAATCTGCGGATTCGGGCAAAGCGGGGATACGCGGCCATCCCGCCGCGGTCGATCGGCAGCCGGTCATAGATCCGGCGCAAGGAGATGGAATGAGGGAAGTCCGCACGGGACGCAGGCCTCGCAGAGACAAGCAAAGACGGCAGGCAGGATGGCTCTGTCTCCACGTCGTGGGTCTGATTGCCTTCACCATTCTGCTCGTCGAAGGCCGAGAGCCGTGGAGTGGGCTGGCCGCCGCAGTGGCAGACCCGGGCCAGAGCCAACAAGATCCGAAGCCAAAACCGGAAACACCACCTCCCCCCCCAGTCGATCTTGGGCAGGATCCGACCATCCGGCTCGGGACACGTCTGGTCAATGTGCTCTTCAGTGCCCAGGATGCGCAGAATCGATACATCAACGACCTCCAATCATCCCAGCTGGAGGTCTATGAGGACGGAGTTCGGCAGGAGATCTTCACTTTCAAGCGTGAGTTCGACCTGCCATTGACGATGGCCCTGCTAGTGGATGTCAGCGGCAGTGAGCGAAACACCCTGCCGCTGCTCAAGGATGCTGGCGGGCAGTTTGTCGATTCGGTCCTGCGCCGGGGCCAAGACACGGCAGCAGTGATCAAGTTCGAGGGCGAAGCGACGGTAATGCAAGGATTGACCTCGAACCCAGCCCGTGTGAGACGGGCAATCGAGGAGCTAGCCTTCACCGCTCCCCCTCCAACGGGCATCTTTGGAGGGCCGACGCCCCCCATCAATGGGAGATCCCGACAGGGGGGCACTTCCCTCTGGGATTCGATTGTCGCAACGAGCAGTGACCTGCTCGCGCCGGAACCGGGCCGCAAAACGATCATCCTCCTGACCGATGGGCAAGATACAACGAGCCGAATGAAGATCGCGGACGCGATCAACGAGGCGCTCCGTGCCGAAGTCGTCATCTACTCAATTGGCATCGGAGATCCAGGATTCGGAGTCGATGAGAAGGCCCTCCGGCGAATCAGTGACGCCACTGGAGGAAGAGCGGTCTTTCCGAAGCGCGCGAGAGAATTGAGCCGTGCCTTCCTCCAGTTGGAGGAGGACCTTCGCCAGCAGTACCTCCTTGCGTACGAGCCATCCAACGAGGCCGCGAATGGAGCCTTCCGCCGCATCGAGGTCAGAGTCCCGGCCCAGAAGGAGATCCGCCTCCGCCATCGCCGAGGATACTACGCGCCATCCAACTGAGACTCTTCTCCCCCTCCCTCTCACCAGAATGGTGGACTCGTCCCTCCTCCTTGCGACTTTGCCTTTCCCTCGGGAACGGGGTAGAGTCTCAGCGATCCTCCGCCCTGAGGAGGGCGGGAGAATCCCCCAACTTATTCGACTGCTGGCCTGCTGGCCCACCTGCTGGATCGGCTCTGCCCAGTAGGCATGTTCCGCTGAGGAGGTTACCCGTGTCCGCTCGTCTCTCTTCCCATCTGATCACTGTCTTGCTGTGTCTGATTCTCCTTGCGTGCTCCTCGGCCGCCACCCTGGGACAGGAGGCGAAGACCTTCGATCCACTCGCTTGGCGGAGTATCGGGCCCGCGATCTTTGCCGGTCGGGTCGCCGATGTCGAGGGCGTTCCTGGCAATCCGAAGATCGTCTACGTCGCTTCTGCCTCGGGAGGATTGTGGAAGACGACCAATGGCGGGATGAGTTGGCAGCCGATCTTCGAGCGGCAAGGTACCCTCTCGCTCGGCGACATCGCCATCGACCCCAAAAATCCGGAAGTGATCTGGGTGGGAACGGGCGAAGGGAACCCGCGGAATAGTGTCTCCTTCGGCGATGGCGTCTATAAATCGACCGATGGGGGAAAGACTTGGCAACATCTTGGACTGCGGGAGACGATGTACATCACCCGCATTCTGATCCATCCACAGAACTCCGATATCGTCTTCGTCGGTGCGCTTGGCCACGCCTTCGGGCCCAATGAGGAGCGGGGCGTCTTTCTGACGACAGACGGGGGAAAGACGTGGCGCAAGACACTCTATCTCGACCCGTCACACGGAGTCGCCGACATGGACATCGATCCAGTTAATCCGAACATCGTCTATGCCGCAATGTGGCACTTCGAACGCAAGCCCTGGACCTTCACCAGTGGGAGCGAAAAAGGGGGCGTCTTCAAATCGATCGATGGAGGACAGACGTGGAAGCGACTGACCAAGGGGCTTCCATCGCTGATGGGCCGGATCGGCGTCAAGGTCGCTCCGTCCAACCCGGAGGTCGTCTATGTCATCGCCGAGACGAAAGAGGGGACGCTCTTTCGATCCGAGGACAAGGGGGAGAGCTTCCAGACGGTCTCCCGGCAAGCCAACATCGTCTCCCGCGGGTTTTATTACACAGATCTGCGAGTCGATCCCCAGAATGAGAATCGCGTCTATGCCATCTCTTCTCCCCTCTTTGTCTCGATCGATGGGGGACGAACCCACCGGACGATCGCACCGAAAGTCCACATCGATTATCACGCCATGTGGATCGATCCGCTCCATCCGGAACGGATCTGGGTCGGTAACGATGGGGGGGTTGCGGTCTCGTACGACCGGGGAGGCTCGTGGGAGAATGTCAACAACCTGCCGATTGGACAGCCCTATCACGTTCATGCGGACCTCCGCCAACCCTTCTACTGGGTCATGGGCGGAATGCAGGACAACGGCAGCTGGACGGGACCGGGTCGTACCCGGGAGCCGGACGGAATTTTGAACGACGACTGGCGGATGGTCAGTTTTGGGGATGGTTTCAAAGTGATCAATCATCCGGACGACCCGGAGCTCTACCTCTCACTCTCGCAGGGAGGAAATTTGATGCGAACCGACATGCGAACCCGGGAGCAGCAGTTGGTCAAGCCCTGGGTCGCGGGAATCGGCGGGGCCGCCTCAAACCAGAAGTACCGATTTCACTGGAATGCGCCGCTCGTCTTCTCTCCGCACCAAAAAACGACGGTCTATCTGGGTGGGAATGTCCTCTTCCGCTCGCCCGACTTTGGCCTGACGTGGACCCAGATCAGCGGGGATTTGACCACCAACGATCCCGAGAAGCTCAAGGATGCCGGGGGGCCGATTGCCACCGAGAATACGACCGCAGAATACCACTGCACCATCATCAGTGTCGGTGAGTCTCCCGTGCAGCCAGGACTCATCTGGGTGGGCACCGATGACGGAGCAGTTCAACGGACGAAAGACGGAGGAAAGAGCTGGGTCAACCTGACATCGCGCATCGCCGGACTGCCCCCCTTCTCGTCGGTCTCCCATATCGAACCGTCGGCGACCTCGGCCGGAACCGCCTACCTCGCCTTCGATCGCCACATGTTGGACGACTTCCAGCCCTATGTCTATCGCACGACGGATGGAGGAGAGAGCTTCACGCGGATCAGCGGCAATCTGCCATCCAAGGCCTATGTGCACGCTCTCAAGGAAGACCCCCGCAATCCCAACCTCCTCTATGCCGGGACAGAACTAGGGCTCTTCGCGACCTACGATGGAGGCAAGACGTGGATCGAGCTGGGAATGAAGAACCTGCCGCGGGTTGCCATCCATGATATCTTCGTCCATCCTCGGGAGAACGATCTGATTCTGGCAACACACGGCCGAAGCTTCTGGATCTTCGATGACGCAACCCCGATTCAACGGTTCACTCCAGAGATCCTGGGCCGGGAGGTCCATCTCTTCGAGCCACGCCCCGCGCTGCGCTTCACCACCCGTTTCACCCGCTACGGGATTGGAGACAAGCCTTATGCTGGCCCCAACCCCCCCCAGGGGGCCCTGCTCACCTACCACTTGCGGGAGAAACCCGCCGCGAATGTCCCCGTCAAACTCCAGATTCTGGATTCGTCTGGACGCCTCCTGCGGGAATTGAGCCAGATTCCGCGCGAAGCCGGGCTCAATCGAACCACCTGGGACCTCGGACTGGAACCGGCGACACCTCGACGGCCTCCGACCACTGAGCAGCTCGAACAGATGCGGATGATGGGGATCAGTCAGCGTGGGACCTTAGTCCTCCCCGGTGTCTACACGGTTCGTCTGCTCGTCGGGGAGACACGCGAGGAGAGAAAGGTCGAGGTGCGGATCGACCCAACGGTGAGTGTCTCCAGCGCCGCCCTGGCGGAGCAGTTCGACCTCTCGAATCGACTGCAGGAATCCCTCTCGTCGATCAATCGTCAACTGCGGACCCTCGATGGAATCCGCGAGCAGATCCAACAGCTCGAGCGCACGATCCGGGACCGGATGCCCAACGCTCCTGCCGCGTCGACCCAGGCCCTTCGGGAGACACTGACCGAAGTCGATCGACTGCTCAACCAGCTGGCGAGCTCGCCGGCTGAGGGGCTTGGGTACAGGGGGACCTCCCGGGTTGCCAATCAGCTCAGCTCGCTCTTCTCCTCGATTCAAGGAGTGCACGCCGCTCCTACCTCCGCGCAGAAGGAGTTTGCCAACGAACTCTTCCCCGAGGCGTTGGCCAAGAGCAGCGAGGTTGACCGGTTTCTCCGCGAGCAGATGAAGAAGCTCAACGAATCTCTCCGCCAAGCCCAACTGCCCACGATCGTCTACTGAGGAGGGACAGACAGCCCCTCCGTGGTACCGGTGATCCTATCCCCAGCAGGTGGTTGGATCACCACCTGTCTCTCCCTTGTGAAAGTGGCAGCGAAGCGAACGATCCGGCAGCCAGTTCACAGCAGCCGCAGATCTCTCAACAGCAGCAGGATTCCCACCCCCACTGGGAGAAAGAATCCACGGCCACCCGCGGCCCAGCCACGTTTTCCAATGCGCAGATGGATGTTCAAGGTCGCCCGTCGGCGTGGCTGGTTGGTGGAGCCCCCCTTGGACGCTTGATCGGGTGCGACCTCCCGTTGTGCCGTGACAAACTTCACCAGATCATCCACCGCCCATTGACAAAGTCGGCATTGCGCAAGATGTTCCATCACCCACCAATCCGCGCTTCCCGAGGGCTCGTCCTTGCCGTGCCTCGATCGCTCCTTCCGCGCCTCCTTGACCCGAAGATCGACCAGAGCTCGCAAGGTCTCGAAGTCGAGGTGATCCTCACGCCCCCAGCCGCTGAGCAGCCAATCCCCTCTTGGAATGGGTGAGGCCCGCTGCGCCCTGAGCAGCGCGCTGTAGTCTGCCCAACAGGCGGGGCACGCCAGCAGATGGGTCAGAGTCACGTGAGTGACCGCGATCTGCAACCTTCCCGCAACGAGCTGGCGCAAGATCTCACGTGGGATATGGTCCAATTCCTCTCTTTTCATTCAACCTCTCTTCCTCTCTTCGTTCCCGGCCCGTTCAAATGCTCCCGTGTCCGTCAGGCTCGCCGGCGTGCACCGCCCAACGATCTCCCCGTGCACCATCGAGATCAAGTCAGGATGACGTTCACCAATCCGTTTCATTCGGTCTCACGCGTCATTATCCGAGACTTTTTCCGGGAGGGAGAGGAAGCCTGGAGTAGTTGCTTGCGCAATTGTTGACGCGCATAAAACTTCCAGCGAATGACTTGGGTACGCGTCAGGTTGAGGAAGGTGGCCAGTGCGGACGTATCCAAGGGGATCTCCGCCCAAAGTGCCGCCGTCTCGATTGGCTGCAGTTCAAGACTGGCTGAGAGATCTGCCAGGGGAACCGCACCGGCTTCAAGAAGGAGGCTCCAGAGGTCATGCCCCCGTTCATCGCCCTGTCCAAGGAGAACGATCCTTCGCTGCACGAGGGGAAGGGTGCGGATGGCTTCCCAGAGTCGCTGCAGCAACTCCTCCTCTTCGAGCTGCTGATCGATCCGGGGATGGGGGTCGGGAAGGGATCCGGCAAGCGGATTCTCGTCCTCGTCGATCGATTCGACCGTCCATTCCCGCGTCCCCCGGACGGAAGCCACCAAGTAGACCAATTGATCGAGTTCGATGGGGTGCCCAATCCGGGTCAAAATCCCGAGCAGAACCCTTGCCAAAGGAAACGAATCGAGATTGAGAGCTGTCCCAAACTCTTTTCGGAGCCATTCTTTAAGTGGCTCCTCTACCTCGCCCATATCCCGTGCGTCAGGGGGAATCTGCCGCCAGAGATCTTCTGACCAATTTGTCAGGCCACAGTGGACAGCGCGTCGCCCCCCTTGGCGATGCTCGCGTACCACCAGTTCTGGCCGGTCATGCAGGAGATAGCGTATCCGGTTCTTGAGGAGATGGCGCAGCGGGTACCGTTCACGGAGATAGTCGTGGCAGACATTGCAAGCCGTTCGACTGACATAGGCACCAAAATCGCGGATCTCCTCCCCGCCCCCCTCGATCTGCAGCGAGTGCAGTCGCTGCAGAATGCGGACCAGGATTTCATGAAAGAGATCCGCGGCATCTGGAATGCGCGAGTTCTCCCCCTTGGCGTTGACGTGGAACCCGAGCCGCTGGCGAAGCACTCGTCGAATGATCGGGATGCACTCCAGCACCAACTTCTCGAGCTGATCATCCCGCTCTTCCCCGGCAGCGGCTTGAATAAAGGAGTCCAGCACCGGATCGATCTCCAGCATAGACATGTCCCTTCTTCACACCCTCATAGGCTTTTCGGAGGTGACTGCTGAAATTTGTAGATTCGTGGGCGTGGCTGAGTCGCCCTTTTCTTCCGGTTCAGGGAACGAAGTTTCGCGGTCTCCGCAATTCAACGCAATCCCGAGCGGGAGGTGGCACAATGGTTTTATACGAGGGGGAGAGACGGGATGTCAAGTCGATCAGGAAGATCAGAAGCAGGAGTGCGGCGAACGTGCTGGTGTGATCCACCCTGGATGGGGGTCCTTGGGGCGTGGTTGGCGGGCTTGGCAATTGGGATGAATGGTGACGGGTTGACATCAGAAACGGCTGGTTGTCTCATAAGGGGGTCAGGAAGACCCGCGTCTTCCAGTCTGATGCACGAAGGACCCGAGAAAAGAAGGGTCCGAAATAAGAGGGGAGGGATCTGTGGGAGGCCCAACCAGTGTACCCACCAGCCGGCCACCCCGAAAGCTGCTCAGAGATCCTCATAGAATTCCAGGAGCTTGGATCGGTCAGCCATGGCGAGTCGTTTGATCATAGGGCTTTTTCTACTGACGATGGGAGCTGTGTTCTATATTCGACGGGAGGTCCACCAGTACGACAGTCGGATTCTCTCGGAGGTGGAAGCCGTCCCGACCGACGATTGGCCGCACCCGCGGGTGGCGATTGTCTTCGGCGCGAGTGTCCTTGGCAACCGTCACCTCTCACCGGTTCTCGCTGACCGCGTGGAAACCGCCATCCAACTCTATCAGGCGAAGAAGATCGACCGGATTCTCGTGTCCGGGGATAATCGCCACGCGAGCTATAACGAGCCGAGGGCCATGCGGGAGTACCTCATCGCACGGTCGATTCCGACTCGAGACATCCTGCTCGATCCCAGTGGCCGATCGACGTATGAGACCTGCCTGCGAGCACGAACGGTCTTTGGTCTGAGACGGGCCGTGCTGGTAACCCAGGAATTTCATCTGCCCCGAGCCCTCTACATTGCCAACCAGTTGGGACTGGAGGCGGTTGGGATGGCTGGGACCCTCCGCCCCTCTCTCCAGGTCGACTACCAATCCCTTCGTGAACTCGCTGCGGAATTCAAGGCGTTCTACAATATTCGTCTCCTGCCCCCTTCGGGGATTGAATCGAATCTTCTCCAGTTGAGCCGTCCCTCCCCGGTGCGCTAACCTCTCCTCCCTCCGCAACCCGACCTGCTCGACTCGAAGAAGTATGCTTGACGGACTGGAGACGCCAGTCCATAATTTGGTGTTGTTGGTTAATTTTGCCGATAGGCTTTTGGTAGAAGTTTTTCTCCAGCCTGAGTCAGTCGGGGGATCTTCACAAAGTGATCCATAATGGGATCAATAACCGGTTAAATAAAGGGAAGCCACTGATGGCGGTCGAAGGGATAAGAACCATCGGGGATCAAAGGAATGGCAGTTCTCCTCGCCAAGAGGCGATCTCGTCACTCCGGGGTCATCGTCACCGCGACCGCAGCGCTCGCTTGGCAGATTGCTCTCCGCGATTAGACGCTTCCCCAACTGCATTCTTTTTTTCGTTTAGCCCCTCCAACGGGGCCGGTCGGAGTGCGACGTAACCAAGTCGCCACCAGACAGGTAAAAGAGCCCCTCGTTCCACCAGCAACGAGGGGCTTTTTCTTTTATTCTTTGTCGAGATGATCTTCCAAGAAATCTGGACAGAAGGACGAAACGGATGACACGCCATAAGAGAGTTCGGGTTGCGTTTCAAGGAGAACTGGGCGCCTTCAGTACCGAGGCAGCGCACCGGATGCTGGGAAGGGAGATCGAACTGGTCCCTTGTGAGACGTTCGAGGAGATGTTCGCGGTGACAGAGCGAGGCGAGTCTGATGCGTGCCTGGCACCAATCGAGAACACCCTCTTCGGTCCCGTCTACCAGAACTTCGACCTCTTGCTGCGCCATCACTTGACGATCGTCGGGGAGACCTATCTCCGCATCGTCCACAACCTGATCGTCCCCCCCGGCACAACTCTCACGGAGGTATGCCACGTCTATTCTCACCCGGTTGCACTGGGGCAGTGTCGGGCCTTCTTTGCCCGCTCGCCCAAGCGATTCGACCAGAGAAACATCGCGTCAACGGCCTTCATCTGAGCGCCGGAACGTCGGTGCGAAGGTCCGCGCGAGATCAGCGTCGCGCGGTTCCAAGGATCGTCGGGATGAAAGCCGACGAGCTTCGCCTTCGGCCCGACCGCGCGGGTGCCCGC